>CAXNNO010000108.1:0-7337 GCA_964203555.1 Bacteriovoracales bacterium | reverse complement strand
GATGAGTACCCTCAGGAATTTAGGGCGCTTGTTATTTTTTTAAAGCACTTTTACAAAAACTAAGCTTTCCAAAGTCATCAAAATATTTCCATAATCATTCTATACATAACAGTTTCAGGGTAGAAACTGAACCATCGTATTCTAAGGAGGGAATTAATGGCGCAGGAACAGAGTCCGCTTACCGGTATTATTGAAGAAGATAAAGTCGTTATCGACTTTGGTGAGTTTGAAGGAAAGTCAGTGCTGGAAATAGCAGACACAAAACCTGAATACTACCAATTCCTTATCGAACAAAAAGAAAGCGGAAATTTTTCCATTCGAAGAACTAAAGACAAGATCTATCGTCTTTACATTCATCAAACTTACCTGAATTAAAATACAAAGACAGGGATCGATTCCCTGTCTTTGTATTATTAAATTATTGTTTTTTCAAAACGCAGTTTTTCAAGATGCTTGTGAATATTTTCCAGAGCATAAGGCCATAAGTTTTTTTCCACATCGATATAGAGCCTTGAGAGTATTTCTTCCGGAAATAATCCCTCTAAGTGGAGAGATAATATCTGCGCTTCCCTCTCTTGACGATGCTTTAGATTTTTTTCAATGACCCATGTTCCACCGAGTCCAATTCCGTGAGAGGGAAAAACGACTTTAGGGGAGCTATCAATTATCTTCTGGAGGGTTTCGAAATATTTTTTCATATTTCCCTCCTCTCCGCCGATAACCACTGAACCAATTCCCTGAAAGAGATCCCCGGCGAGAAACCAGCTCATGTCTTCGGGATGAAGTGCAACCTGGCCTTCGTCGTGACCTGGTATATCCATGACCAGGATATCTTTATTAAGCCATGTCGTAACGGTGTCTTTATCTTTTATGAGTGTGATTTCAAGATCATTAAAATAGCCCGGATCTCTTTTTAAAATACGATTCAGGGTGTATTCCGAGAGTAGAATGGGTACATCCAATTTTCTCGCCAAAAGGTTTGAGCGTTCACAATGATCGGGATGATGATGTGTAAGAAGAATCTTATCGACTTTAAACAAGGCCAGGGTATTCATTAATTTTTTCAATTCATCTTCATCTTTAGGAGAAGGGTCGATTAAAATTTTTGTCGAATGATCATCCCCAATTAAAAATGCATTCGTTCGGGTGGCCGGTGGAAGCGTATGGGATAAAGGCATGAACTGCCTTATTCCTTTGAGGGATTCAATATGAGGAACGTGAAGAGCGTTATCGTAAGTAACATTTAAATGTTCAATGAATGTTAATTGTGGATTTGAGCCAAGAGATTGAATCACCTTAATGATGGGAGGTACTGCAAGGAGCTGACCGGAGTCAAATTGGGCCAGTAACTTTTCAGCACTCATCCATTCAGCAATTTTTGCCTCATTTCTATCAATGGTGAGTTCCACTTTATTGATAAAATTGATTTTAAAAAAATGAGTGGCAAACCTGTAGGGATTAAAATCTGGTGTGACGGCAAGACCGAGATAATCAACTGAACGAACTCTGCCGGATGAGATTTCTTCCCTCAAATCAATCCCAATTTCTTCCTTGCCCTCTCTTACGGCCGCCCCGAAAAGTCTGTGGTCCAAATGTCCAACCGCGGGATGATCTGAAGAAAATAATGAATCATCTTTTTCAACTTTCCCACCAGGAAAGGCCCAATACCCGGGGAAAGCGTTGAGAAACTCCTGCCTTTGAACGACAAATATCTCGTTCTCCCATGTTAATACGATTGAAACGGCGTCAATAATTTTAGACATATTTTTTCCCAAGATACTTAGAGGCGACGCTGTAGCGAATGTCCCGATAGCCCTTAATGTTATCCAATTCAAGTAAGCGTCGGCTCGATAATGTTCCCTCAGTCATCTCGTTTCTTATCACAAAAGAAATTTCTTTCTCATTTTTATGCCAGTCAGGAAGAAGCACTCTGAGAATGCGAAAGTTTTTCATGATTTTGAGCATCCAATACTTGGGGGAAAAATCAAATTCAATTTTTTTACCAAACAACACGAATCCTGGTCGATTTATGTAAACGACCTTGTATGAAGAACCGAGAGATCTGTATTTTTCTTCATCCATACTTCTCTTTAAGGGAGAAATCATAAGATGGGAGACGAATACTTCATCTTTAATAAGGAACGTCTTAGCAAGCAATCGAAGTGCGACGGCAAGATCGTCTCCCTGGTAGACAATCTTAAGTTTTAAGGCCATTTCATAAAAATGACTTAGATGTTTACCATGATCAAACACGATAAGATCGTGTACGTATTGTCTCACGTGAGAAGCTGGTATTTCTGAAAAACGTTCACAAAACATTTTTGAATATGTATTCCAAAGATTAACGAATCTTTGCCCTGATTGCCACGGATATGCCGCAAGTCGAACACTCTTTTCCCAGAGATCTTTATTTTCAAAAACGGAAGATTTGATTAATTTTTTTTGATTGATAAACCACTCACGACCGATATGAAAACCTTCCCAATTTGGTTCAAATTCGGCCTTGGGTACCGCTGAGAAAAAGGCCTTCTTCAAATCCTCTTCTTCAAAAGGCAGTCTTCCGGCCTGAAAGGCAATCCCCAGAATCATGGCAGAGGCATAAACGGGTCTTTGGAATCTTTCAAAGCTCATCCTTTTCAGAGGGGCCATGATGACTCTATCCCCCAGTTTTGCCTTAAGCTCGGCCTGAATCATCTCAGGGGATGTCACTCGGGCATCAATACCTCGATCCAGGAGAATCGACAGAGGAACCTGAAACTCCTCATCCACAATTAATAATCCATCAGGGCCAAGATACTCAACGGCCCTTGCTCCTTCAAGTAGATCAGGAGAAACGACAAGATCTGCAGTTGCAATTGGGATGACCGGCCCGTGGACTTTTTTATTTGAGTAAATCGCCAGGTGACTAATGACCGACCCATTCCTTTGAGCAAGTCCTTTTTGGTCCATAAATTTAAATTGAAGATCATCTCTTCCACTCATCGTGGTTGATGCCTCGGCAATAATTCTCGAAATAGTCGTGACTCCAGATCCCCCAACTCCAATAACAATAGACCTAAAGTCAGAGCCAGAGGAAATGTTTTGAAGAGTTTTTTTAACGTGAGGTGAGGGAAGATGGTCCCAGGAATATTTTTTTTGCTGAGCTTTGTATTTTGTAGGGTGATAATCATAAACTTTCACTAATTCAAAACTTGGACAGGCCTTAATTTTTGTGCAATACGAGTCAGAAATGCAGATCTGAGGATCTATCATGACCTTCGTTCCATAAGCATCATTGGTTTGTGAAAGTCCCGGACAACCTGTCATCTCCACACAAGCTCTGCAATCTTCACAGGCCAGGGTATTAATCTGATAAAATTCTCTGACCGCCTCTGTTTCACCCTTGGCGAACAACTTTCGTTCCTCACGTTTTTTTCTTCCATGAAAAGTAAGGCCACACTCTTTATTAGATATGATAACCTTCACGCCAGGTTTTTGAACATATTCAAGAAGAAGATTTTTATAAAAGTAGCGATCTGACGGATTGATTTCAATCGAGGAATCTGCTCGGAGAGATTTAACCACTTCAAGCATATTTTGACGAGGTCTTACCTCACCATCGACGGACGTGCCTGTTCGAGGAGTGACCTGATGACCG
Organism: Bacteriovoracales bacterium; assembly: GCA_964203555.1. Lineage (GTDB taxonomy): Bacteria > Bdellovibrionota > Bacteriovoracia > Bacteriovoracales > Bacteriovoracaceae > Peredibacter. The sequence continues at coordinate 3,700 of CAXNNO010000108.1, read as the reverse complement.
GTCATCGCTGTGTTATCATTATCTAAGAGAATATAAGTAATGTTGTGGCCCATTTGGACTGAATTGGAAATCGATGTCATGCCGGAATGGAAGAAGGTTGAATCTCCCATCAAGACGACAGAGGGATTTGTAGTAAAGAGATCTGTACCGGCCCCCAGAGAGCCGCCCTGCCCCATGGCGGAAAGATCGTGCATCTCTTTAAATGGCTCCAGGAAAGCAAGAGAATAACAACCGACATCCCCATGGGAGATGAGATTTACATTCTTATCGGCCAGGGATGCTCTCACGTCCTTCATAATGCTTAATGTTTCGCGGTGAGGGCAACCGGGACAAAAAGTCGGCAGCCTTTTTGGTAAGGGTACATCCAGCTTAACAGGAAGCTGACAGTTGGCATCGCCAGGCGTGAACGAAAGAAAATCCTGGAGGAGATTTAATTTTCGGTAAATAATCTCGTAAGAAAGACCGCCAAAAGAGGGAAACCCCTCATTGTCTCCGAATTCTTTACCAAAAACTTCTATCTGAAGATTATGCTTCCCAATGAATCCTCTTAATTCTGATTCTAAAAAACCCCTCTTCTCTTCCACGACCACAATTGTCTTCTTGTTCTTCAGAAAAGGAAGTAATTGGGAATCGTTAAAGGGATAGGATGTGGCAGCTTTATAAAGCGAAAATTCGTTGATAAGACCAGATTCTTCAAGCACTTGCTTCAAAGTTTCAAAAACTCCCCCGCCAGAAACAATTCCGATGTCAGCACTTTCATGACCACTGATCTCATCCAGGGCCAGATCTTTAAGAGCAGATTTAACTTTTGGAAATCGATTAAGAACCATATCTCTGTCGGCAATTAGAGAGTTCGGAGGAACCATCACATTGGATGATAAATTAAATGTCGAAGGATCAAGAGTAATAGGAGTATTGTTAATTTCTTTTTCAGAACCAATTGTTACCCGGCCACCACCCTCGGCCATAAAGGTCGTAAGTAAGATTCCAATATAGACACTGCTCTCGGTTGAAAGAGTCAAGGCCTTGGCCATCCAATCTTTGAGTTCTTGAGGTGATGATGGTTCAAGAAATGGCATATGAAGATGTTTAAAAAGATAACGTGAATCGGCAGGAGTGGATGTTGAAATTGACCATGGATCATCTCCAACGGCAACGACCACACCGGATTTAATATCTCCACCTGGATTAGCAAAATTCCCCACACTCAAAGCATCAGATGCAACATGCAGTCCCATCGATTTCATGGCCACAAGTACATTTTGCCCTGCCATTTTTGCACCCGATGCCATGGCCGCAGCATTTGCTTCAGAGTTCGCTATGACAACGCGTATGCCTTTTTTTTGAAGCTCAAGACGTTGTTCGTGAAGGATATTGAAGAAGTCTGCTAAAGGAGATCCCGGATAACCGGTATATAAATTGAAGCCAGCTTCAAGCGCACCTTGAATAAGTAATTCGTTGCCATTAAGAATCTTATAGCTCATTGTTTAGTCCCTGGAGGGTAATAGGTCTTTTTGTTATACCCTTACACAAGCATTTGATCAATTGACAAAAAGTGAAATCAAGGACTTACATAATGGAAGAAACCATATTAATTTCTCAATCTGTGGCGATTCTGGTTGATGGGAATAACATTGAGCGCTCTCTGGATAATGAATTTAATCAGAATATGATGATCAATTTTGATGTTCTTATTCCCAAAATACTCAGGGGGCGTGGATTAAATAGACTTATTTATTTCAGAGAAGGAAAAAATATTTCATCCCGATTGGCCGAACGCCTTCATACAAAATATCATGGCTCCGTGCGCCCTTGTCACAAATCCGCCGATATTCCTCTCAGTATCACAGCAACTCAATTGGCGAGTAAGGTAGACGCAATTATCATCCTGTCTGGTGATTCGGATTATGTCGAATTAGTGAATCACTTAAAATCAGAGGGCGTAAGAGTTGAGATTTGTGCTGTGGAGAAAACAACCGCGGAAGTATTAAAACAAGAAGCGGATTTTTTTCAACCGATTGTACTTGAAGACTGCTTTTCTCTAAGTCCTTCCGTTACGAAGAAAAAAACTCGTCGCTAATTTTTGACTTTCCATATCGTTCGGTGAAAGATTCAATTAAATGCATAATAAGGGGAGATCATATGTCGCAGAACCCTGCTGGTTTAATGAGTTTTGACCATCTTGAATTCACTGTTGATTCAATGGCATCTCCAACTGTTAAACTTTTCAGCACAATGGGTTTCAGTAAAACGGCAACCAATGAGGACTCTGGTCTTTACACTCAGGGTCAAGTCCGTTTTCTCGTAAAGGCCTCAAAAGATGAGGATGATCTTTCACGCAGATATTTCAAGGCCCATGGAGAAGGTGTTTCTAAGATCTCTTTCCAAGTCGAGAGTGTTGAAAAAGCTTTAGATATAACTTTGAAAAATGGCGCCAAGCTGGTGTCTGATCTCAAAATAGAGGAAACACCTCTGGGCATGTTTAAAACGGCTTCGATTCAGGGCTTCGGTGATGTCGTCAACGAATTTGTTGAAAGACCACAGACTCAATTCAGGCCTGGTTTCCAAAATCTAGAATCCGATGCTGGAGCAAATCCTCTTAAAACCCGAATTTCACGCATTGATCACTTGACCAATAATGTTCCTAAGGGCCAGATGGATCATTGGGTCGATTTTTACAAGAGAACTTATGGATTCATCGAAACCAGGTATTTTGACATCAAGGGAACTAAAACTGGCCTTAATTCAAAAGTCGTTCAATTAGCTGACAACTCAATTATCATCCCTATAAATGAACCTGATCGAGAGGGCGGAAAATCTCAGATTCAAGAATTTCTTGATGTTCACAAGGGGCCTGGCGTCCAGCATATTGCCCTCATGACCCCAGATATTATTTCCACAATTAGTGAGCTGCGTGAAAGAGCAGTTCGTTTTTTAAGTGTACCGGCCTCATATTATGAGGCCATCCCAAATCGTCCTTTTAAAGTGACTGAGGACCTAAAGGTCCTTGAAAAACTTAATCTTCTGGTGGATGGAGATAGCGATGGTTATTTACTTCAGATTTTTTCAGACACTTACGTCGGGCCCTTGTTTTTTGAATATATCCAGAGAAAAAATCACTGGGGTTTTGGGAACGGAAACTTTCAGGCACTTTTTGACGCCATTGAAAGGGATCAAATGGACAGAGGATATGTCTAAGTTATCTAATTCGTAACCATCTGAGTTTATTGATGACTAAAGTTAATGTGTCCAGAGGCACAAGTAGCTATGTTAAGACTGTGTTAAGATCGTATTCCAGGTAGAAATTCCAAGCCTTACTTAGTTAATATCAAGCCAAATGAAGGAAGCCTCCATGCTAAGAATTTATTTAGTTCTGATAACTATTGTATTATCGAGTTGCTCCAGACAAACGAATGTTTTGATCATCCAGAATAAAGGCTCAGACACTCTTGTCAATCTTGCCCAGGCCTGGGCAGAGGAATACAAAAAGGTAAATCCCAATGTTGCTCTGGCCGTGTCAGGTGGTGGTTCTGGGACTGGGATCGCCGCATTGATTAATGGAACAGTTGATATCGCCAATTCTTCCCGATCGATGAAAGCGGAGGAGAGAGTTGAGGCAAGAAAGAATAATGGGATGGATGTAAAAGAATTTATCGTAGGTATGGATGCCCTGGCCGTTTTCGTTCATCCATTAAACCCC
>CAXNNO010000107.1:0-7355 GCA_964203555.1 Bacteriovoracales bacterium | reverse complement strand
GTAGGCATTACTGGTCTCAGGTCTGTTAAGAGATATCCACAAAGAATGATTAACCTTTTCAACCAGGAGATCATCGAACTTATTTAAATAAAAACTCATATTTTCCCTGTATTCAAATAGGCCTTTAAGAATTTAGACTCCGTTGGTCTGGCGACTTTTCCTAAAATAAATTTCGAGGCCTCTACTAACTTAGAAATATCAATCCCGGTATCAAGTCCCTGGGAATGCATCAGATACCATACATCTTCAGTTGCCACATTACCTGTCGCACCTTTTGCGTAAGGACATCCGCCCAATCCCCCGGCCGAAGAATCAAATATTGTGACGCCTTCTTCTAATGAGACGTAAATATTAGTCAAGGCCATACCTCTCGTATCATGAAAGTGCATGGCCAACTTGCCCACAGGAATTTCGGATTTAAGAGCACGAATAAATGTCTTTACCTGTTTGGGTACAGCAACTCCAATTGTGTCACCTATTGAAATTTCATAAACTCCCATGTCAAAGAGTCTTTTCGCCACACTGATCAATTTTTTAAGATCAACCAAACCTTCGTAGGGACAACCAAATGCCGTCGAAATATATCCCCGAACCATCACTCCATCTTTTACCGCTGCGGCAGAAACCTCTTCCATTCTCAAAAAACTTTCTTCCACCGTCGCATTTATATTTTTTCTGGTAAAAGAATCAGATGTGGCAGTAAAAAGTGCAATCTCTTTTACGCCCAAACTTTTGGCTGTTTCATAACCCTTCATATTCGGAACAAGACAGGGCAAATGAACACCTTGACTAGAGAGCCCTTTATTGACCATGGTAAATAATTCGACCGCGTCTGCCATTTGAGGAATAGCAGGTGCCTTTACAAAGCTTGTGACTTCTATTGTTTTGAGCCCACTCTCTACGAGTGATGAAATAAATTGAAACTTATCCTCAGTTGAGAGAATCGTCTTTTCGTTTTGCAGTCCATCTCTGGGTCCAACCTCAACAATTTTGATCATCACTCCACCTCGGCAAGATCTACCCCACCCTGAACCAATTCACCTAACCGATAATTTATTTTTTTTAAGACACCGTCTTTATCAGATCTGATGGAATGCTCCATCTTCATTGCTTCTAAAATGAGGATCGGCTCACCTTTTTTAACTTCACTGCCCACATCTTTTAATATTTTAAAAATTTTTCCTGGCATGGGTGAAATTAAACTACCGGCATGCGCCCCTTGTTTTTTCATTTTCTTATGACCCAAAGATCCCTTGCCCTCATGTCCATTAACTATAATCATGGACTCACCCTCCAAATTCGGAGTGCTGACAGCGGCCCTGAATCTACCGGCATTATCAAGTATCATTTCGTGACCATCACTGGAAATGCGCATATAAAAATAGTTTTTTCCATTCAAATTAAATGAAACTGAATCCGATGATGATTTGTAATCCTGAACTTTTACTTCTCGTCCATTTAAGATAAATATTTTTTCCATTTTTAATTCCTAAATCCTGTGAGATCAGTCCAAGGATTACTCAACCTTTGGCCCCCGCCTCCAAAAACCTTTTTCTTTTGAACAAAACTCATGGCAGCGATCAAATCAGCAAGATCTTGATCAGTTTTATCTTTTGGTTCTAAATCCGAAGAATGATCAGGGATAAAATGAGTATGAGTCTTTCCTGCGACAAAATCCTGATGTGCCAAAATTCTTTTTAAAAAGTCTCTGTTTGTTTTTATTCCCAGAAATAGAACCTCATCCAAAGAATGTATACTTTTTGAAATCGCTATTTCCCTTGTTTCGCCCCAAACCACGAGCTTCGCAAGCATAGGATCATAATTGACACCAACTTCTGTCCCATCTAAATAACCGCAATCAAGCCTGACATCTCTTAATGTTGGGATACCTATCCGATCAATTTTCCCGATTGAAGGCATAAAATTATTGTCCGGATCCTCTGCATACATCCGGCACTCAATCGATTGCCCTTTTTGCTTGATCTCATTCTGGGTAACAGGAAGCCTCTCACCCTGAGCAACCATGATTTGAAACCTAACAAGATCATGTCCGGTCACCATTTCTGTCACCGTATGCTCCACTTGAAGCCTTGTATTCATTTCTAAAAAATAATAATTTCCATCTGGCGCCAGAATAAACTCTACCGTTCCGGCCCCGCGATAATTAATCCCAGATGAAATCTGAACAGCTGTTTCACAAATTTTTAATCTCAATTTTGGATCGAGGTTTGGTGCTGGGGTCTCTTCAATAATCTTTTGATAGCGTCTCTGAATTGAGCATTCTCTCTCAAAGAAATGAAGATGGTTACCATGAATGTCAGACATCAGCTGAACTTCTATGTGTCGGGGATTTATAACATACTTTTCAATCAGAACTTTATCATTTGAAAATGACTTTAAGGCCTCTGATTTAGCTCCCGAAATCGCCTCTGATAGCTCACTTTCTTGATGAACGATTCTCATCCCCTTGCCTCCACCTCCGGCAGAAGCCTTAATCAGGACAGGAAAACCTATTTCCTTTGCAGTCGCTGCCAAAAAGGTGTCATCCTGATTATCACCGTGATAACCTGGAATCATTGGAATATTCATTTTCTCCAATGCTTTTTTTGACCCGATTTTATCTCCCATTAAGTTTATCGAATCAGCTGATGGTCCTATGAAAACAAGACCTGCCTCCTCTACCATGGAAGCAAACTCCGCATTCTCAGATAAAAATCCATAACCAGGATGAATAGCATCGGCCCTGGCCTCTTTGGCAATTTGAATCAGCTTCGTTTTATTGAGATATGTCTCTTGCAATGATCCAGACCCCAAGGTGTAGGCCTCGTCGGCAAATAAAGCATGGGGAAGCCCTTTATCGTCTTCAGCATATACGGTAATAACCTTGATCCCCATTTCTTTAGCAGTTTTGAGAATCCTTAAAGCGATTTCACCACGATTAGCGACGAGAATTTTTTTTATTTTCATAATGTCATCCATGCTGGTTTTTGTTTCTCAAGAAGAGCTCTCATTCCTTCCTGACCTTCAGCACTAATCCTTCTTTCAGAAATCATCTGACATGTTAAGTCTTCCGAGGCCTTTAAATTATTCGTCACGCTTCTAATGAGTCTTTTGGCCTCTTTTGAAGCTTCCGGACCTGCTGAGAAAAACTTCTTTGTAAAATCTTCCACTTTAAGATCTAACTCATTAGGTGCACACACTTCATGAACAAGCCCCATCCTCTTGGCCTCTTCTGCGGAAAATCTCTCTCCTGAAATCATCCAGGCACGAGCATTAGATTCACCTATCTTCGAAATACAGAACGGCGAAATCACGGCGGGGATCAAACCCAGCCTCACTTCAGTAAATCCCATCACTGATTCCTGATTTGCTATCACAAAGTCACAGGCACTAACGATTCCAACTCCTCCGCCCAAAGCATGACCATTAACCCTTCCCAAAACAGGTACGGAACACTCATTAATGGCCGAAAACATTCTTGCAAGACGTTTCGAATCCCGGAAGTTTTCCTCCATGGAATAATTTTTCATCGCCCTCATCCAGTTAAGATCAGCACCCGCGCAAAAACTAACTCCCCTTCCTGAGAGGATGATGAGCCTTTCATCTTTAAATGATTCAAAGACTGAAATCATTTCTTCAATCAGTTCAGCATTAAAGGCATTATGCAGATCCGGCCGATTCAACCAAACTTCTGTAACGCCATTATCTTTTTTCAGCACTTCAATATAGGTCATATTTACATCCTAAAAACACCCCAGCTTGGATCTGGGAATTCTTCGTTATGGGTTACACTCAGGCAAAGACCAAGGATGTCTCTTGTTTGAGTTGGATCAATCACACCATCATCCCAGATTCTTGCAGATGAATAGTAGGGGGATCCTTCTTTTTCATATTTCTCCAATATAGGCCATTTAAAGGTTAAGAGTTCTTCCTCACTCATCATCTGCTTACCAGACGCCTTCAAACTGTCCTGCTTAACTGTTGCAAGAACATTCGCTGCCTGCTCACCGCCCATGACGGAAATGCGCGAATTCGGCCACATAAATAGAAACCTAGGACTAAACGCCCTTCCACACATTCCGTAATTTCCGGCACCGAAAGAACCACCGATTATAATCGTGATTTTGGGAACCTTTACCGTTGATACGGCCGTAACAAACTTTGCTCCGTGTTTTGCAATTCCCTCATTTTCATATTTTTTACCAACCATAAAACCGGTTATATTTTGAAGAAACACCAGTGGAATTTTTCTCTGACCGCAAAGTTCCACAAAATGTGCAGCCTTCTGAGACGATTCAGAAAAAAGAATTCCGTTATTCGCAACAATCCCAACGAGATAACCATGAATTTTTGCAAAGCCGGTCACAAGAGTTGTTCCATACCTTTCTTTAAATTCCTGAAACTCAGAACCATCAACGAGTCGAGAAATGATATCTTTCACATCAAATGGCTTACGAACATCTTTTGGAATAATTCCAAAAAGATCATCCGAGCTATACAGTGGTGTCTTGACCTCTTGTTGAATAAATTTACCTGGATGCTTTGGTCGATAGTTCAAGGTAGCAATGATGTTTCTGGCATGCTCAAGTGCATCTTCTTCCGTCTCTGCAAAATGATCAGCAACTCCGGACTTAGAGGTATGCACATCCGCCCCACCTAAGTCTTCAGAACTCACTTCCTCACCTGTTGCGGCCTTAACGAGAGGAGGGCCTCCTAAAAATATTGTCCCGTTTCCTTTCACGATGATTGTTTCATCACTCATCGCGGGGACGTAAGCACCACCTGCGGTACACGATCCACACACAACAGAGATTTGAGAGATTCCCTGGGAGGACATTTGCGCTTGATTAAAAAATATCCTGCCGAAATGCTCTTTATCTGGAAAGACTTCGTCCTGTTTAGGCAGAAACGCCCCTCCTGAATCGACTATATAGATACACGGTAACTTATTTTCTAAAGCAATTTCCTGGGCCCTCAAATGCTTTTTAACAGTTAAAGGAAAATATGTTCCACCCTTAACTGTGGCATCGTTGGCCACAAACAAGCATTCCACTCCATGAACAAGACCAATTCCTGTTACCATCCCCGCACTTGGCACATCCTCCTCGTAGACTTCCTCTCCCGCGAGAGTAGATAACTCTAGAAAAGGTGAACCAGGATCTAAAATTTTTTCTATTCTTTCTCGAGGTAGTAATTTATTTCGAGATTTATGTTTTTTTACGGCGTCCTCACCACCACCCAAACGAACTTTATCAATTTTCAATTTTAATTGGTTCGCAAGGCCCCGATTGAATTCGGCGTTAACAAAAAATTCTTCAGAACTCGTATCGATGTGGGAAGCCAAAGGCTGCATGAAATACCCCATTTATTTAGTAAAATAACAATTTAGTCTAACTTGAAGGAGGGAATTGTGACAATGATTTGACTAATCTCTAAGGGGATAAATTGTTATTTAACAGGCCATTAATAAAGTATTGTAAATAGGCCTTAAGAATTGGATCCTGACTCGAAGTCATGGGCCCAGTCGCCCCAGTTTCCCAATCATATGATGATTCGGTATCCAGAGTTAAAACCCTCTTATTCGTTGCTAAAAAATAAGTCGCCCCATCAGCAAAATTGATCGCCGACCCCTCATCACCAGCAAGTACACTAACACTCGTCATAGGAAGTTTTTCCTCTACATCCAATAAATCCATAACCGTCATCGGAATATCCGAATGTTGTGTAATTTTGTTGCTCACACCTGGTTTTATCCCTGGCCCAAGAATGATAAGAGGAACTCTATAGCGACCAACCATGTTGGAATACTTGGCGGTTTGTAATTTTTGAGTATGATCTGCCGTAATGATAAAATAAGTATTTTTAAACCAGTCCTGCTTCTGCGCCGATTCAAAAAATTTTTTCAAAGAAAAATCTGCATAACCAATACTTTCGTGAATTTCTAAATCCCCCTTTGGAAACTTACCTTCAAATTCTTTTGGAATTTTATAAGGCTGATGAGAAGAGAGAGTAAAAATGGCAGCAGTAAAGGGTCCTTCTACTTGCGTAAGACTCTGAGAAACGTACTGCATGAAAGGAAGATCGAAAACTCCCCAAGTTCCATCAAAATGATCAGATCCAAAATCTTCACGAGAAAAATATTTATTGAATCCATGAGCGAGGGTGTATGAATCAAAACCCATCGTTCCCCTTGCACCGGCATGATAAAAAAGGTTTGAATAACCCCTATCCTTTAATGCATCAGGAAAACACGAAAATTTGTTACCCGAAAAAAATGACTTACTGATTGGTTCCTTGAGAAGAGATGGCAGACCACATAAAAGCGACGGTAAAGACTCAATGGACCTTCTCCCATTAGCAAGATGTCGATTAAAGAAAAGGCCCCTCGATTTTAATTCAGTCAAAAATGGAGTGTACCCCTGTTCGATATACTCCATAGAAAAACTTTCAAGAATAATCAGAACGACATTAGATTTTTTCTCACCTCTAAACTGGTCAATAGGCTTCCTGTATTTACGTATAATATCCCTAGCTAGATCATCTGAAGTAAAATAATTAATTTTGCGGACCGGATCATTTTTTAAAGTCCTAAAAAAATGATAGGGACTATTTAAAACTAAATGACCTAATTCGTTTTTCCCCTGAATAAAAGCAGACTGTACATTAATCGATTTATGCTGAAGCCCACCCCTTACACCAATAAAGAGAAGAGGAATAAGAAGGAAAAAGGAAACAATTGAAAACTTTTTTGGAGACTCTTCATTTATTAAAAAGTATTTCCTATCCACAAAATAAAAAAGGATTCCAAGAGATAAACTGATAAGCGGAAAAAACCAAAAATTAATCAAGAGTTGTGGCAATTGATCTAATATATCGCCCAAAATAACAAAGAGATCGAAACTCAACCTCTTACCCATAAAATTAAATAGCTCAAAATCAATTATCGCCATTAAAAAGGCGCAAGTATTTAAGAAGATAAATACAAACCTTTCAAATTTAAGAAATTTCTCATTAAATATCTGAACAGAGGACAAAAAAACAACTGGTATATTAACAAGAATAATCGCAGCAACATCAAAACGAACACCAATCAAGAAACCATATAAAATTTCTGATGTCTTAAAATCGCTATATAAATTTAAATGGTAAAAATAAAAACAGACTCTTAATAAAGAATAAGGAACTAATAAGAAAAGAAGTCGCTTAAGTAAACGCATTTGATAAGAACTAACCAAAGTCCTCCTTGCCTAAAACAAGAAAGCCCTCTTTCGAGGGCTTTCTTTATAAATGGAGGGTGCATCTTGCTATTCTGACACCAAGTTCCCCTGGCACTACCTTCGCCGCAAGTGAGCTTG
>CAXNNO010000106.1:0-7418 GCA_964203555.1 Bacteriovoracales bacterium | reverse complement strand
GTTGTTGCTGTCGGGCAGGCCGAACAGGATAAAGACAAACTCGTTATAGATGATCCAGAGCTCAACAATCTTACGGGTGATCAGAAAAGACTAAGTGCTGAGTTGGTCGATATTATTAAAAATGATTTTGTTTTCTATAAACATAAATTCAATACTGTGGATTACTCTGATAAAGGTAAAAGTTCTTATACCTTTCCTGATACCGTGAAATGGAGTGCAGGTGGAGTCACGTATTTCGTTGCATCCAGAATGGACAATAGTGCAGGGTCAAGTATCGAGGCGAATTTTAAAGTTTGGTCACTACTTTCGGGTAAGGAGATTTATTCGACCAAACTTAAAGTTTCAAAAAAAAATCTTCGGGCAAATGCTCATCAATTATCTGATTCCATTTATCGCTCGATCACAGGAAAGGCTTCAGTTTTTAATTCGAAAATATTTTTTATTTCTGATCGAACTTCCGGAAAAGTTATCGAGAAAGAACTTTATATTATGGATTTTGATGGCAGAAGAGTGGATAAACTGACTAATTTTAATTCTGTCGTTCTTTCCCCATCCATTTCAAAAGATAATTCAAAAATTATTTTTTCAGTGATAATTCAAAAAAAAGAAGTCACTCGGACTAAAGTAAGATTGATAAAAAATATTGATCTTAAAATGATCGATCTAAAAACCAGGAAGTTTTCTACCGTGTCTGAAAAACCTGGAATAAACTCAGGGGCGGTCTTTGGTTCAAACAATGACATCATTTATCTCACCCTGTCTTTTAGCGGAAATGCCGATATCTATGAAATGAATATAAGTACCCGTGCCATGAGAAAAGTGACGTCTCATTATTCCGACGACGTCGATCCCTCGATAACCAGAGACGGCTCGCTCATGACTTTTTTGTCCAATCGTCCGGGAAGAGCACATATTTATACGATGAATCCATCTCAAGCAGAAAAAGATGTCAAAAGAATTTCATTCGTAGGCCAGTTTAATGCCACTCCTCGATTCGCTCCTGATGGTAAGGAAATTGTTTTTTCTTCCTGGGTGGATAATGGATTTGATCTCTATCGAATTAGCTCTGATGGGGCCAATATCGTTAGGCTGACTAAGGATTTTGGCTCAAACGAAGAGCCTGCTTATTCTCCAGATGGTGAGTTCATCATTTTCTCCTCAAAACGAATGGTGGGCCGACGTAAGTCCGTCCAAGATATTTACATAATGAACAGAGAGGGAGAAATCCTGGGCCAGCTCACGCAGGATTTTGGGCACAGCTTCTCGCCGCAGTGGACTAACTAGCTGAAAAGATATAAAAAATTGAGGAAATTTTAAACACCGCATTAAATTGCTCTTGTAAAATATTCATGCAGCATGTAATATCTTCCTATCAACGCACTGTATAATTTTTAATCAGAATTAAACTTAAAGTGTAAAGGGGATCAACATGAGAACAGTTTCCATTCAAAACGAACTTGCTACTCTTTCAACAGTTCTTCTTACTAACCTGGACGAAGTTGTTTTTTTCTCAAAGCTCTCTGGTTTTATCCAAGAAGTCATGACGGAGTATAAGGTTCTCGGTTTTGAAGTTCTTTCTGATGGATCTTCCCGCCTCATAGCTGAAAACGGCCAGGCCTTCAGCTCGGTTAAAGTTTTTAATAAAGGCCAGGGACTTTCTGGTTACGTGGCCCGCATGAAAAAGGCTTACTATTCAAATTCAGTTAAAAGAGATCCTATTGCCTCTACCGGACTACGTGATGAGTGTGTCGAGGCTGAGCTTTGCATGCCGATCATGTTTGAAGGCTCAGTGATTGGTACAATCAATGTTCAATCAATGAAAAAAGATCGTCATTTTTGTGAAGCAGATATGGTTGTTGTCAATGATATCCTTAATCAGCTTCAGTCACCGATTCGTAACATGCATTTGTATCTTCTGGCCAAGAATCTAAATCGTGAGCTTCTTGCAAGAATTGAAGCTAAAGAAAAAGAGTTATCTCATCGCAGTGAAATTCAAATCACTAAAGGATTTGAAGACAATTCTCAAATGATTGGTTTGTCTAAAAATTTCCTGGATATCGTACAGACGGCCAGGAAAATCGCTTCTCAAGACTTTCCTATTCTTCTTGAAGGTCAGCATGGAGTAGGGAAAAAGATTCTTGCTCGTAAAATTCATGGCTGGTCAGGACGTAAAGGTTCGGCCGTTGTCGCTTCATGCTCGGCAATGAATGAAGCTCAACTTGATCGCGAAATTTTCAGCTCAAAAGGTCTCATGGTTCAGGCCAATGGCGGAACGATCATCATTGATGATATCGGAAATACCAGCTCTCATATCCAGACAAAACTTTTAAGAGCTTTGGTGGCCGGTGAAATGGTGACAGTCGACACTGATGAAAAGATTGCTTTAAATGTTAGAATCATTGCTACTTCCAAAATCTCTCTTAAAAATCTGGTAGAAGCAGGTTCATTTAAAGAAGATCTTTTTTATAGAATTAACACGGTTGCTCTGAAAGTTCCCTCTCTTCGCGAGCGCCACGAAGATATCAAAGTCATGGCGGAGCTCTTTTTAAATAATGGAAAAGCTCAGAAGAAAGTTCTAACTTCTGGCGCAATAGAAAAGCTGACCTCATATTTCTGGCCTGGTAATGCTCATGAATTAAAAAATATCATGGAGCGCACATTTATCCTGACTGATGGACAATATATCGAGGATTCTCATCTTCCTGAATTCGCTCAGGAAGTTAAGTCGGAGACGGTTGAAGTGAAGCCTTCTTACCAGGAATTTACACTTTTTGATCTTGAAAAGAGGCATATCATTGACACTCTTGATCATTTGGCGGGGAATAAAACTCGTGCAGCTAAAGCTCTTGGAATTACTGTGAAGACACTTTATAACAAGCTTCATAGCTATGGTTTGATAGAGATCCGTGAACAATAAGATTTGAAGAGTTAGGTAGAAAAAAGTAAAATAACAAGACCAGGAGCATTTATGTCAAAGAATATTACAGCAACGATAATTGAAGAAAAAGCTGCCCCAGTAGCGGAAGTTATGACGATTAAAAATTTCCGATCCAATGGTGATATTGAAAACTTTTACCGATACATCCATGACAACGGCCTTCGTAGGGAAGCTTTCATGTTAATGGAATATGCCATTTCTAAAGTAGCAAAGGTCAGAAAAGGTAAAAGAGCTAAAACACTTCAATAAAATTCTAATCAAAGAGCCCCATTGGATGGGGCCCTTTTTCTTTTTATCAGGCCAGATGACATGGATGTATCAAAAACTAAAATCGTATTCGATCCCCTTTACGGATTTATTCACTTAACAAATTTAGAATGGGAAATTATTCACACTCCCTTCTATCAGAGACTACGTTGGATTAAGCAGCTAGGTTTCACTTTTTACACCTTCCCGGGTGCAGAGCATTCTCGCTTTGGTCATTCGATCGGTGTGATGTTTAATGCCCACAAAATTCTTCAGAGACTAGGTAAGGCCGTTCCTGAGACAGATCTTTTTAACGATGAAATACAATCTCCCGAGAAGGCCTTTCATCAAAGCATTCGACTTGCGGCCCTGTTGCATGACCTCGGAACCTTTATGTTCTCTCACACCACTGAAATGGCCTATATCCGTTATGGTGAAACGACGAATGATAAGCACGGTAAGGGTCATCCCGATGATCATGAGCACCTAGGTTCTTACATCATTAAAAATACCGACTATCCCCGGGGTATAACTTTCATTCTAAAAAAATACAGGCTTGATCCTCAGAAAATTTCCAATCTGGTTAAGGGTATCGATCCTTCCGTACTCGCAAATCAAATCCTTCACTCGGAGGTTGACTGTGACCGCATGGACTATCTTCTTAGAGATGCCCATTATTCAGGAATCAAATATGGGACCTATGACAGGGATTATTTGCTCCATCACTTTCGTGTTGCCAATGTGAATGGACATGACGTTGTGGCCGTCGGCCATAATGCGCTTCATGCAGTGGAAGATTTTCTCATGGCACGATTCGCCTGGTACTCTCAAGTTATAAGATCTGCGAGGGGA
Source organism: Bacteriovoracales bacterium (assembly GCA_964203555.1). GTDB lineage: Bacteria > Bdellovibrionota > Bacteriovoracia > Bacteriovoracales > Bacteriovoracaceae > Peredibacter. The sequence continues at coordinate 3,382 of CAXNNO010000106.1, read as the reverse complement.
GCACGGTTTGATGCCATTGCGGAAGAAATTTGTTTTTACATGTTGGAGAAGGGGAAAATTTTCTCTTATTCCCAACTCATGGATATGATTGCTAACGATCCTGATAAGTTTTACACCTTCAATGATCAGTATTTTATGCATCAAGTTCATCGATATTATACAGATGGTTCATTTGATAAGAATCCTAGAATTAAAGATCTGGCCTATTGCCTGTTATTTGAAAAGGCCCCCCGGACAGTGAAGTGTGAGGAATTTAAACAACGAATTCTGAATCATGACGAGGATCATGTTCTTGAAAAAATCATGAAGCATGCAGAAGATAAGATTAAAGAGATTAAAGATATTTTGAAAAAGAAGGGCACAGAAAAAGACTGGATCGTTGAAGATTTACCAACGAAGCACATCATTTTTGTTAAGTCTCGCCGTAAGTTGATTAAGGGTAAGACCAACGAAAATCTTCTTTTAGAAAGAGATCCGGCTAAAATTTTGATGGAAAATGGTGATGTTAAGCTCTTGGGTGATGTTGAAAATTCCATCATTTCTGATCTACAAAATAAATTCAATTTTGTACCGAATGTTTATTGTTCGGATTCGGCCTACGAGCTTTTGAAGGCTGAAGGAATTATTTCCTGATCCTTGAGTTTTTTTGTCAGTATTGGCTTACTTTACTTTCTCGGTTTAACCTCGGTACAATGTTTGCATAATGTTAAGCAGGTGCCATGAGGGGACCTGAAAATATAGGCAGAGGTTTCACGGATGTTAACCGGTCGTCTTCCACAGCAAGGTCGTCCTCAGCATGGGACAACTCAACAGAATTATTTATTTCATCTCGACAATCTGTCGGTGGAGTATGGGTCTGTCAAGGCCCTAAAATCAGTACAACTTACGATTTATCCAGGGGAAATACTTTTTGTCACCGGACCCTCTGGTGCCGGAAAGACATCACTTTTAAGTGTTCTTGGTGGCCACTTAGCTCCCACGAGTGGCAAAGCGATTCTTCCGCACGATAGAAATTCTAAGCATTTTGTTTCAACAGTTTTTCAGGATTTGCGACTGATTCAAAAAAGCAGTTGTGAGGATAATCTATGGCTTGCCTATGATTCTTCCGTCTACAACAACAAAGACGAGTTTTATCGTGAAATGGAAGATCTCGCCCGCCTCTTTCATGTTAAAGATCATCTCAACCGCAAGATAGAGGATTGCAACGGTGGCTTTCGCCAAAAAATTGCAATGATCCGAGCACTTCTTTCCAGGCCGACCGCTCTTCTTGCGGACGAACCAACGAGCTCCCTGGATAAAGATAATTCCTATCGCTTGTTTGAAGTTTTGAATCATTTCAATCATAAAAAAGGTCTTACTCTGGTGTGGGCAACCCATAATAAGGAATTGATCAAGCAGTTCCCTGGAAAAATTGCCCATCTGGATAGTGGACGATTAGTTTATTCGGGGCATGCATGTTTTATTTAAAAGAATTTTTTAAATCTCTGGGGGAAGCACCCATCAGGGGAGCTTCTTTCTTTTTATTCTCATGTCTTTTGGCAATGGGTCTGACTCACAGGCCATGGATTACAAAAACCATTGAACAATTATCTCCCGAGAAAATGGTGAGTCCCTATTTCGTCGCTGTCTTAGATGGGTCAGTTGATGCCTCTAAGATTAAGGGAGTGCTATCCCGCCTGCCTGGAGTTGTTGAAATTGATGATAAGGAATCTGAGCGATCGCGATCAAAACTTAATGCCCTCGTTGGTCAGCTAGGCACTGACTATGCTCTTGATGAGAAAATGATGGACTTTAAGTCTCTTCGCATAGTGATGAGTTCATCTCTGTCGATGGAGAGCCTTGACTTCGTTCGGGATCAGGTTGTTAAAATGGGTGGAACTGAACATGTGACGGCCACTGATATTAAATATCCCGAAGTGACTACGGTTATGAAGGCCCACCCTTTCTACGGGTTCCTTGCAAAGTCAGGGGACTGGGGAGTTATTGCAATCCTTGCCAGCTTTTGGATCATTTCTTACTGGATTTGTTATGACGTTTTTCGCTCCCGTTCATACATTATTGAAAAGTTTCAAAGAAAAAACCTGGTGGCAGCAAAATCCATCGCTACTGGCCTTGGCCTCGTTTTCGGTGTCTTTACAGCATTTGGTATATGGAGCGGGACACTGAAGTTTTTTGATTCAGTTATTCTTCTCATGATCTTCTCAGTTTTCTGGACCTTCTCAATGCAGGAATGGAGATGGAAACCGACTTTATGAGAATTGGGCTTGTCATAACTTTCTTTATTTCGTTCAGCACTTACGGCGCGATCAAAAAATCTATCGATGAGCTTACAAAATATCGCACTGAAGTCATAGAAATGGGAGCGCGTCTATCAAGCCTTGAAAAACAAATCGGATCCAAAAATAATTTGTATCTTTCAAGCCTGGAGCAAATCAAACAATTTGAAGCAGATGTCAAAATTTATCGGGAAGAGTTGTCCCGAAAACAAAAAGAAGTTTCAAAGACACAGAATGAAAATAAAAGAATTCTTCAAAGTTACATTTTGGAGAGCGAAAACGATACAACTGAACTCTGGCAGAGGAAAGTTCACTTTGAACTTTTAAAGCAGGCCCAGAAAAAATTAAAGTCAAAAGAATCTGAGCTTATCGGTTTTAAAACACAAGCTGACGAATTTGACGAAAAGCTTTTATTACTGAGGAAAAACGAGGAAGAACTTGCACAGGTGATTAAAGAACTCGAAATCAGAAAGAAAATGACAATAGAATCCTACATGGCAAAAGTAGAAGCTAAGAAAAAAATTGAATTAAAAATTCAGAGTCAGAAATTACATCAGAAAATCAGATTAGTGAAAAAACAATTCAGTGACGCCCCTGTCGTTTCGGTTAAGGCCGACAGGATTTTTTCCAGACCAGTGGATGATTATCTAAGTGTTACATCCAGTACTAAGGGAGTAACGTTCAAATACCAGACGACTCAACCGGTGAAGGCCGTCGCAGAAGGAAAGGTGGTGTTCGCAGGAGATCTGGCCGCTTATGGACAGGTTGTTTTGATCGATCACGGATTGGATCTTAGAACTGTTCTCCTGGGCAGAATGAATATCAGAGTGAAAAAAAATGATAATGTAAGGCATGGAGATGTTCTTGCCTATACACTCAATGATTCAAAAGAAGCACAAAATCTCTATTTTGAAGTTCGCAAGAAAAACACCGCTCAAAACACTATTTTGTGGTTAGACCAGAAGGGAGTGAGTAAAATCTAGGAGTCATCACCCCAGGAGTTCTCATGTCTCGTTTTGCATTTTTGGCCTTGGTTTCCGTCTTTTTTATTTCTCCGGTCCATTGCCTTGAGGAAAAGTCCCCGGCGCCTCGAATCACAGACAATC
>CAXNNO010000105.1:0-7426 GCA_964203555.1 Bacteriovoracales bacterium | reverse complement strand
CTCGCAGCTGGGGAGAAGTGGAGCCTCAAAGGTGCCTTTAATACAGATATTCCTGAATTAAACGGCCGGGATGCAAGCTTCAGAAAGACCATTCTTAACCCTGGTCTTTTTTCTGGTCTTAATTATCAAATCGATAACTTCTGGTCAGTTTATGCCATTCTTTCACCAAGAATTTTCTTCTATTCTGATGATGACGCAGTTGAGCCTGAGTGGGCAGAGGCCAAAAGAGATCCGGGAGAGAAGCCTCGGGTTATTTTAGCGGCTTCACCTTCACTTAATTACGCAATTAATGATAAATCAGGCATGAGGGCGGGACTTGATCTTTCGTTCAGACAATTTATTGAATCAGATCCCATGTTTTTTAAGCGCTGGCCAACCTCGGCGGCAATAGGGCCTACGTTTGTGATTAACAAGCATTTAAACATTTGGACGTACGTTCAGACATGGCCATTTGATGGCAAGAAAATGCACATTGAAACGACCTCATGGGGTGCTTGGATTAACGGAATCCTGTTTTAATCTAAACACATTGTGCCAGCCACCAGGCTGGCGCAACTATTTCTAATACTGCTTATCAAAAGTTCCCTGAAACTTGTCATGGGAACTTTCTTTCTCCTGACTGACTGAAGCTGGATCACGACCCTCTCTATGAGTTGAGCAGCTCAAACCAAAAAGAACCGTCATAGCAAATAAGATAAAGTTGATTTTCATTCCATACCTCCGCGGTAGTGACCTTGTCGGAGTAATGGGGACTGACCTTAATACTTAATAACTGCCCACTTACATTGGTGTTGGAGAGCTACTTTCTTGTGTAAAGTCGAAGGCTTAGCTCTATCCAGAATCGCTGCCTCCCGATGAAGGCGTCTCAACCAATTTTGCTGGTGGGTAGAATTCCTGATTTGATAGGGGAGTTGTTCTTTTAATAAGAGCATTCCAAAACTGACATACCCAACTCAACACCATTCAACGGGGGCAGTTAGTAATACTTAAGATCATCTCCAAGGAAAAGAATCTTACCTTGTTAAGGGTACCAGCTTGGGTCAGGAAATTAACAGCATTGATGCTTGTGGCGATGGGAGTGTTGTAAATTTTTTGCGTGTGAGAAAACTAAAAGGATAGATCCGAGAATGGATATTCCGTGACTTAATTGGTCGGAAATCTGACCTTCCGCAAGTATTCCAAAAAGAATAAGCATCATGCCACCAATGGCGGTGGCCAGAATCCATGTCAGGCCGTGTTTTTTGTAGCCGGGAACGAACGCCAGGGGAGAGGTCAGTAAAATGATCATTCCAACAACAATGTGGATCCAGGTGGAATGAGTGTAGGCAGAGATGGCCGGAAAAACCATCGGCATAAACGCCACAAGAATGCAGTGAGCTACACAAGCAGAAGAAAAGGCAATTCCCAAACGATCCCAGACTTTTTTCATTCAGGGGATATACCTGAATTGCAATATGTCGTCTATAATATCAGATAAATTGTTCATTCTTTTAGGGAGATAACTTATGAAAATGTCATCGTTATTGGTTGGATTGTCGCTAACTTTTTCTGCAGCGGCAGCAAAAATTGAGGTTGATGTGTCTGGCATGACCTGCGGGATGTGTGTTGAGGCGATAACAAAAGAACTCAAAGGTACTGAGAAAGCAGAAAATATCACTGTCAGTTTAGATGAAAAAAAAGCTCGCTTTAGTGAAATTAAAGACAAAAAAATCACTGATGGCGAGGTCAAAACGGCAATTAAAAAAGCGGGATATGAAGCCGTGAAAATTCGTCGCAATTAATGATTCATATTCTTTGGGGCTCTCAGGGAGGCAATGCCCATAATCTGGCCCATGTCATAGGGGAATCGCTCTCCAGAGAGTTTGAAGTCAAAGTCCAGGACATGGGAGATATTGATCCGGAAGACATTCAAGGAATCAAGATTTTAATTATTGTGACCAGTACTTATGGTGATGGGGAAGCTCCCGACAATGCCTCGGAGTGGCTGAGCTTTTTAAAGTTTTCCGATGAGCTCATTCTCTCCCATCTTCACTATGCCGTTATTGGTTTAGGAGATACCTACTACCCCCATTTTTGTCAGGCGGGTAAAGATTTTGATTTTTACCTATCCAAAAGAGGTGGCCATGCTCTTCTTACCAGGCTTGATTGCGATCTTTATTATGAAGAACAGTACCCGGAATGGGTAAAGCTTTTAAAATCTATTTTGAAAGACAATTTACAGGAATAAACTAATCACATGAAAATCGGCATCCTTTCACGTAACCCTAAAATTTATTCAACCCATCGATTGGTCAAGGCCGCTATTTCACGAGGGCATCAGGTGAGGGTCATAAACCCACTCCGCTGCTACATGAACATCACGAGCTCCATGCCTATGGTTCATTACAGGGATCAGAAACTGGATGATTTTAATGTCATCATTCCAAGAATTGGGGCATCCATTACCCATTATGGTTCTGCGGTTTTAAGACAGTTTGAAATGATGGGCGCCTATTCTATGAATGAATCAACATCCATCACTCGCTCAAGAGATAAGTTGAGATGTTTACAAATCCTATCTCGTTCGGGAATAGGATTGCCGGTTACAAGCTATGCCCATTCCACGAAAATGACTGAAAAGCTTATTAAAATGGTTGGAGGTGCACCTTGCGTGATTAAACTTCTTGAGGGCACTCAAGGTAAGGGCGTTATTCTGGCCGATACCGACAAAGGTGCCGAGTCCATTATTGATGGTTTTCGCCAGATGAAGGCCCACTTTCTGGTGCAGGAGTTTATTAAGGAAAGTAACGGTTGTGACATCCGGGCCTTTGTGATTGGGGATAAAGTCGTGGCAAGCATGATGAGAAGGGCCAAAGAAGGTGAGTTTCGCTCAAATCTTCACAGAGGTGGCTCTGCGATTCCAGTGGTGATTTCAGAGGAAGAGTCGAAGGTTGCGGTTAATGCTGCAAGAGCATTGGGACTAAATGTGGCCGGAGTTGATTTACTACGCTCTTCCAGAGGGCCTTTGGTTCTTGAGGTCAACTCATCCCCTGGTCTTCAGGGAATTGAAACCTCCACCGGGCTTGATATCGCAAATTTGATCATTGAATACATCGAGCAAAACAGCTTCAAAAAGGATTACGCCGGCTAGAAGTTCAGACATAAGATGAGTGTGCGTCTGGTGTGACTTTTTTTTAGTCGATTGAAAATAGTCGTAAGCTTTTCTTTGAAAGTGATTAAAGCGTGTGTGATAATTGACATCTACGAGAGGTTTCAATGCGCCTTGTTTTTTTTATTTTTTTGATGACTTCTGTCAGTTTTGCCGAAAATCCACAACAGCCGGAAAAAGAGAATAGTTCTGATCTTAGAACTGGAATAGTCATGTTTAAGATTGAGTCCATAGAAGATGAGAAAATCGTCTGGCTTGAGAGAACTCATGGCTTTGATTATTTTCTCAGAATGAAGACAAACGAGAATCAGGAAAAAATTCAAAAGGTGACCGGCCAAGAGGCCAAGAGACTTGATAAGGAATTTGCCACTAGCTTTCTGAAGTGTCAGTATGAACTTCCTGCCTCCCCGAGTAAATGCGAAGTGACGCTTCGCCTGATGATGAAAGGGGAGGAGCAGAATGTATGCAAAAAAGAAGATCAGAAGACTCAAGAGATTGCACCTGTGTTGAGAAGGCTCGAGAAGCTCTTCTAGGGAAAAAAGATTGCAACTCAATGGTGGCGGGTAGAAAATATTTTAATATTTGATTCTAAAATAGAGGTTCCATGAAATTCCACGTTCTATTTCTTACTTTCGTATTCTTGAATCAAGGGGCGATTGCTCAGCAATCGAGTTCCCCTACGTCTACGAGCGAAGATCCTTCGGTTCTCGGAAACTTAATGAGTCAGAAACCTCGCTATACCCGAGAGATGGTTCTCGGAAATATTCTCAAGGGTGCGTTGGAAAATATGCATTTGACGGGAAAAGAAATTAATAACGATCTTTCTAAGTATGCTTTTACAGTTTATCTGGAAAGGCTTGACTACGGTAAGCAGTTTCTTCTGGAAAGTGATGTCAAGCAGCTGGAAAAATTTAGGGAAACTTTTGATGATATGATCGTATCCGGTGACCTCACAGTGCTTGATGTTAGTTCCGAATTAATGAACAAGAGAATTGGTCAGATTGAGAAATTTGTAGAGGAGCTTCTTACAAAGTCAATGGACTATAATAAACCGGATTCTCTTGAAACGGATCCCAAAAAACGATTGTTCCCAAAAACAGAAAAAGATCTTTACTCTCACTGGGAACGGTTGATGAAGTATGAGGTCATGAGCCGTATTGTTGATAAAAAAGAAGAACAAAATGGTCTGGCGACTGACGATAAAGGCAACAAGAAAAAACCTGTCTCCGATAAAAAATTGACCGAAGTTGAGATTGAAAAGGATTCCAGAGAAAAAGTGCTCAAGTCATACAAGAAAATTTTCTCCCGTCTTGTAAACGAAAAGCGATCCGATAAACTGGACAAATTTTATAATGCAGTCACCAAGGTTTTTGATCCTCATACCAATTACCTTGTTCCTGAGGAAAAAGAGGATTTTGACATTGATATGTCAGGCAAACTCGAAGGTATCGGTGCTATTCTACGCGAGGATAATTCATACATTAAGGTTGAAAAAATTGTTCCTGGGTCAGCTTCCTGGAAAACAAAGGAAGTAGAAGCTGAGGACATCATACTCAAAGTTGGCCAGGGTAGAGAGGATCCGATTGATGTTGTTGATATGTCCCTTCGTGATGCCGTGAAACTTATTCGTGGTAAAAAGGGATCCGAGGTTCGACTGACAATTAAAAAACCTAATGGGTTGGTTAAAGTCGTACCTATCGTCCGGGACGTTGTTGAGATTGATGAATCATATGTGAAGGGGACTGTTCTTGAGTTAAGTTCCAAGAAAACGAAAATCGGCTATATTACGATCCCTAAATTTTACCGGGATTTTAATGACAGGGCCGGAAGAAATGTTACCGATGATACGAGAAAGGAAATTGAGCGTCTTAATAAAGAGGGTGTTTCAGGTCTCATCGTAGATCTAAGAAATAACGGTGGCGGTGCCCTTGAGGATGCCAGGATGATTTCTGGTTTATTTATTGAAAAAGGACCCATTGTTCAGGTTAAGGCCAACACTGGAAGTCCTGATATTCTTGCAGATACGGATCCAAAAATTGATTTTGAAAAACCCACGATTGTGTTGATTAATCGATTCGCGGCATCAGCTTCTGAAATTGTGGCAGCGGCCCTTCAGGATTACAATCGTGCTGTCATTGTGGGGGGAGAATTTTCTCATGGCAAAGGGACTGTTCAGGCGGTTGTTGATCTGGACGGTTACGTTTCGCCGATGGCCAAATCTTATTCACCTCTTGGGGCACTGAAAATTACGATTCAGAAATTCTATCGCGTGAATGGAAGTTCCACTCAGTACAAGGGTGTAACTCCTGATATTATTTTGCCTGATCAGTTTTCTCACCTTGAGTCTGGTGAAAAATTTCTGGATTACTCCATTCCCTGGGGTGAAGTTAAAGCTGTCCGCTACGAAAAGTGGAGTCCTAAGTATGATTTGAAAAAGCTGAAGGCTTCCTCTATGGATCGGATCAAAAAGAATGAGAAATTCAAGCATCTGCAGACCTCGATCAAGTGGTATAAGGAGCAGAAGGAAAGAACCAAGCGTTCATTGGTTCTTAGTGCTTTTGAAAAGGATAGAAAATCAATTCGCGAAGTCGCCGATACTTTCAAGAAAGAAGTTGAAAATAAAGATTTTTCCGTCAAAGACATCTCTGGTAATGCAAAAGATAAGGCGCAAATGGAAAAATTTGAAGAGTTCTCTAAAACTCTCAGAAAAGACGCTGTGATTGAGGAGTCTTTGGCGATCATGAGTGATATGTTGAAAGTTTAAGACAAGAATTGATTATATCTCTAAATTGGTTCGCTTCTCATTGAGGAGGAACCAATTTCTGATGGCTAAAATCCCTAAAAAACTCTTAATGAAACAGGAAAACAAAGTGAAGTCTCAACTTACTCTCGAACAAAAATATGATTTTTATGAACGCTCTGTTCAAAATGCTGAATCAGAAGTTTCTTTTATGCATGATGAATTTAAGCGGTTTTACGGACACTCACCTTTTAGTTTGAGAGAGGATTTTTGCGGAACGGGTGCCATTTCCTGCAAGTGGGTTGAGCAGAATAAGGAAAGTGAAGCATGGGGAATTGATCTTGATCCGGAACCGATAAAAATGGGTCAAGTCAGGCATTATTCAAAGCTCTCCAAAACCGAGCAAAAAAGAATGCATTATTTAAAGGAGAACGTGCTCAAAACCTCGTCTCCCAAAGTTGATGTTGTTTGTGCCTTTAATTTTTCTTACTGGATTTTTAAAAACCGGAAAGATCTTTTGAGATATTTCAAATCAGTCAGAAAATCTCTTCATAAGCAGGGTGTTTTTTTTCTTGATATTTTTGCGGGACCTGAAAGTCAGAAGCTTGTGACAGATACAAAAAAATTAGCTGGATTAACCTATTTTTGGGAGTGTCAGCACTTTAATCCATTTAATCATGATTGTACTTTTGCGATTCATTTCAAGGACTCTAAGGGGAAAAAACATGAGAATGTTTTTACCTATCATTGGCGTATGTGGATGATGCCGGAGTTGAGAGATCTTCTGATTGAGGCCGGTTTTTCGAAAACGGTCGTCTATTGGGAAGGAGACGATGAGGACGGCAATGGAAATGGTGAATTTTCTCCCGCTGACGATGCCGAAAATTGTGATGCATGGGTCTCTTATATTGCTGCCCTGACATAAGGCCTTTTCCAAATCTCTCTAAAGATTTTTGATTACTTTTTTGGTAAGATATCAGGGAAAGATGTCTCATCTGTGGAGTAATCGTGGATTCATTAACGACTTTTTTTGAGAGTGAATTTAATACCCAGCGAAAAGATTGGGAAAAATCCTTAATCGCTGAATTAAAATTGCCAGATATTGGCAATAAAGCTTCAAAAAAAATGATCAACGGTCTCGAGTGGCCGACTCTATCCCTTGAGTGTTCAAATGAAATTCAATTGGCCCCCAGTTTGACCTGGAAGAAGGCCTCTACCACTTATGCTTTCCTAAATATTGATGACGTTAAAGACGCTATTGATGATGATCTGAAATCTGGGGTGAAAAATTTCTTTTTTCATGAAGATGCTCTTTCTCCTGAAAAATGGAGAGTCTTTGAAGAGACAATAAAAAAACATCACACTCTCTCGGAGATTGAAGTCTTTATTTTAGGTCACTCACAATACACTTCTGAGAGTTTTAGCGTTGTCAACAGTTTGATCACCGGTTCCGAGGCCCATGACTTCGGAGGCCATGCGATTCAGGAATTGGCCATGTTGGCAAAAAATCTCATTCAAAGTACTGAAGAGAAGATTTA
>CAXNNO010000104.1:0-7441 GCA_964203555.1 Bacteriovoracales bacterium | reverse complement strand
TCCATGGGGCTATTATAACCCTTGGTTTTAAAATTATCTTTGTAAGGATAACTTTCAAAGTATGGTTGATTAATCCCGAGGATAAGCTGGCCGCGATATCCTGAAGGGGATTTTAAGGGGTATAATTTGGGAAGTGGCTCTTCTAAGCGATAATCTGTTGAATCTTTTTTTGATAACCGCTGATCAAATTCTCTTAAGTCGTTGAAGTAGATATAGATATGCTCAGAAAGTATGTAAGCGGTATTTCCCTGTCTATCAAGGGTGGGAATGAATTTGTCGTGACTGGAAAAAGTATTGGCATCTTTTTCATACTTTAATTCTAAAAGTTTTTCTGGTGAGGGCGCATATTGATCAAATCTTTTGTCATTGGCAATCGAAGGATGAATTTTCAGGACATCTCCCTTCCGAAGATACTGAACCACGGGAGCATTAAAGCTCTTTGAGGAAAACAGAGGGGCCTCAAGAACGGTGACGACCGCCTCCAGTGCGAAAACATTCGATGAAATAAATAACAATAATGAGGCGAGGATTCTCATTCGAATACCTGGGCAAAAGAAATCCCATAGGATTTATTTGTTTCATTTGTGGCCTTGAGACTGACAGGAACTGTTTGCTCCCTGATGCTTAACCACTGTCTTTGAAAATAAATTCCAAAAACAAATTCCCCAAAACTGTTTTTCACCGGACTTTCCAAAGATGCCAAAAGATCGGCGGAATTGAATTTAAATGTTTCCGATCCGCTGGCGGTCTCGGCAGTGGCCCGTGCCAACGGCCCGACTCGGAAATGGGATTGAAAACGAACAGGATTTCCGGAGATGTCGAAATTCTTTGTTTTAATTTGTGGGCCAATGGAATACGAAGAATACTGAACTTCTCCACCGTTTTTAAGACCATAGGTCGCTGTTTCAAACTGAACAACGGCCCCTGCTTTTACGGGCAATTTCCATTGCGTAAAAAGATGAAGCCCGAACTGCCGACTTAACCCATTTGAAGCCTTCTTGTCTTCAAAAAGATCTCTCATGTAGTCCCCCTGGATTAATCCGACATGGAAACTGAATTCCGGGGGAATGGACAATGTTTTATCATAGATAGTTTTAGGAATATTGTCAGGTGCCGGAGTGTACCGGTGAGGCGGAACAGAGAGAACAAGTTCATGTTGAACTGATTCTACAAACCTATTCGGGATTTTCCATGTGATCGTGCCATCGTTATTTTGAATGTACTTGAATCCAAATTCATCTTCGAGGCTGAAGTATTTTATATACGTGAGTTTAAGCGTCTTATAGTTTTGATTGGATTCAATACCCCTCAGAATCCCGCCTTCTTTGATGGCCCCATACTGCGTGCCACTGTCTTTAATTTCGTTCATTCGAGTGATTTTCACAGGTGATTTAAATCCTCTGTTTTGGCGACTTGATGCTAATTCTTCCTTTAAATCTATTGTCGTGCTGATTTGGGGTAGTTCCTGATTGAGCTTTTGAATGGCAGATAAATCAATTTGAGCAAAGAGGGGAGTCGTTAATAGTGACATAATCCAGATCATCAACCGCCCCAGTTTCGCAGCAATTTAGAGGATTTTTCCAGCGTTTCAAAATTTGATTCGTACTTTACGCTGCTGTGATTGATGTTTTTTAGAGGAACCCATTTATAGTCCTGGTGCTCATGGGGATCTATTTTAACCTCCCATTTACAATCCAAAATGATGAGAAAGCACTCTTCATGAACCTTTCTTCCTCGCTTATCGGTGAACTCATAAACGAGTCCCAAATTAATCATATCGACTATATGTTCAATGTTCAGATTCGTTTCTTCAATGGCTTCCCGTAACCCACCTTCTTCAATCGTTTCCTGATCTTCAATTTTACCAGTAACATTTTGCCAAAAGGATCCACGACGCTCATTGGTTTGGAGTAAAAGAAATTCAAAAGAATGACTAATGTTGTCAATTACCGCCAGTACGACTTGCGCCTTTTTCGTTTTATTCGCCATGATTTATTATGAGCGATAAGATCAGGATTGTCCAAAATCTACGTTGGAATTTTAATAGCTTTGCTTTGCGTAACCGACTAGGGAACTCAACTTATAAATTGCGTCATACGCCTCAATTTGATATGAAAGAGTGATGAATGATTTGAATACAGTCCTCTTTAATATCGCCGAGTCTTTGCCCGGCTTTCTTCTTGCCATTGTCGCCCATGAAGCGGCCCATGCATGGATGGCGAATCGTTTTGGTGATCCAACTGCAAAAAACATGGGAAGACTTACACTCAACCCGGCAGCTCATTATGATCCATGGGGGACCATTTTTTTTCCTCTGCTCGCCGCTTTTACCAGTTTTGCCATGATAGGCTGGGCAAGGCCCGTTCCAGTTGATACCAGAAATTTTAAAAACCTCAGGTCTGGAATCTTTTGGGTGAGCTTTGCCGGCCCTCTTTCAAATCTGATTTTGGGAACACTTTCTGCTTTAATCCTTGCTCTCATCGCTACGAAAGTTTCAACTGACTGGTCTTTTTATACGATTGCTATTCGGATGCTGAGATACTCAGTGTTTATTAATTTTATTCTGGCATTCTTCAACCTCATTCCACTCCCTCCGCTTGATGGCTCCAAAATGGTGTCTTCTTTTCTGAAGGGAGAGGCGCTTTATAAATATGAAGCTTTCGCCCAGTACACACCGGCCATTTTTATCGGCATCATGGCCTTAAGTTTTATGGGAATTCATACTCTTGGTTATGTCTTACTTCCTGCTCAGAATATTGCTAATTACCTGATGTTCACTTTTTTGGGTTTATTCGGAGGTGTTGGGTGACGGAAAATGAAATCTTAGTCAAGGTTGATCGCTTCGACGGCCCTCTCGCTCTTCTTCTTCATTTGATTCAGAAAGAAGAAATGCGTATTCAGGAATTGGAACTGACGACGATTACGAATCAATATCTTGAGTACTTGCAGAAAATGCAGGATTTGAATTTTGACTTAGCTGGTGAATATCTCTTCATGGCAGCGACCCTACTGCATTTGAAATCCCAGGCAGCGGCCGATGAGTCACAAGGTCAAAACATCATAAAAATAACCGCCGGAGAAATGGGTCTTGAAATCCAAACTCGCGGTGATCTCATCAAACGCCTGGAAGAGCTTGAAAGGTATCAGCGATTGGGTCAAAGGCTTTGGGGTCTTCCCAAAAAAGGTCATGAGATTTTCGTTAAGCCCAAGGTTGATCGTAAGGCGATTGAGAATTCAATTCTTACTCCAATTGATCTTCAGCAATTGACTGAAACGATGATGGATCTTATCCGTCGCGAGACGAAAAAATACGCGGTAGTGAAGCGCGATCGCCTCTCCATTAAAGAGAAACTGGTTCGACTAAAATCCATGTTGAAGGTGGGAGAAACAACCCAGTTTGATAAACTTTTGGATGAGAATGAAACAGGAATTATTGATAAAGTTATTACATTTATTTCGCTACTGGAGCTTGCCCGTCTGAAAAAATTACAAATATTTCAGAACGAAGATAAGGGGTCCATTTACATCGAGGTCAAGGAGAGTTTAGATTCCTTCGACCCAGAGTCTGCAAATGGTTTTGAGCCCGAAGGCGAAGCAAATGCTAAAGATCCAGCTTCTGCGGTTGCAGAAGCTCCGATCCAATAAGGAAGTGCTATGGATTCAATGAACAACGACATCAATTATGAGTGGGACCTTTCTGTTGAAGAAGTGGCCAAAGAAGAGATCTCGGTTGTTGAACCAGATGGGCAGGAATTTGCTCTTGATCTTAATCATTACGATGAGAAAGTTCAGGAAGACATGTTCTGGCAAGCGAGAACCGGCCTTAATCCCGACACGCTTTGCGGTGCTATTGAAACAATTATTTTTATGTCTGATCGTCCGGTATCAATTCAGAAGATCAAGGCCCAGATTGATAACGAGCTGCCGTTAAGGGTGATTCATGAATCACTCCAAAAATTACAGGCCGGATACGAACAAAAGCATCATGGAGTCAGACTTATTGAAGTGGCCGACGGGTATCAATTTCGTACTAAAGCAACCTATTCAAAATTTGTTCAGAATCTTTTTAAAATCAACTCTCTCGTTCTAACTCCTACGGCCCTGGAAGTTCTTGCGATCATCGCCTATAAACAGCCAGTTTCTAAAAATGAAGTGGAAAAAATCAGAGGAGTAGATTCTTCGCATATCATTCGCGCTCTTATGGATAAGCGTCTGGTTAAAATGACAGGTCGCTCGGAGGAGCTCGGTCGTCCCTCACAATTTGGCACGACGGAAGAATTTCTCGAGGTATTTAACCTGGCAGATATTTCCGCACTTCCTCCTGAGTATGAACTCGAGGAGATGGCGACGAAGAATACGCTCGGAACCATTGCGGATATCAAGTCCGTTGTTTTCAGAAGCGAGACATCCAGAAGATTTAATGTTGATGAAACAGAAGAATTGGACCAGCTCTCTGAAAGTATTAATCTCATTGCGGCCGACACTGATTTCACGATGTTGCTTAAATCTGAGGAAAAGAAAAAAATTGATGGAGAGTCAAAGGTTCGAAAATCGGCCTTCGACATTCTGGAAGATTTTGTCGATCGCGAAGAATCTCTTCGCCAGAATTTAGCGGCCATAAACTCTGAAACCTTGATGAATGTCATTGATCCGAAGGTTGTGGATATCTCTCAGTTGGATGTGATCTTTAATGCCCCTGAAATTGATGCAGAATTTGAGGCGTTAAGAGCGCAGGAAATTGCAGAAGTCGAGGCAACGGAAGCTGAGCTGGAGTTTCAAAACCTTCAAAAAGAAGCCGAGGATCTTGAAAAGGCGTTGGACTTTGCTTTTGAGCAGCTAACGGGCGAGAAGTTATCTGACGGAGAGATGGATTTTGATGTGGATAGTAATATCGATAACTTAGATTTTTCAATAGATGAGGCAATTTTAAAGGGTAAAGACTTTGGTCTTGACCTCGCGTTTCTAAACGAAGTATCAGTACCAGTCAAAGAGACTGAAGGCGAATAACGGCCTTTTAAGGTTCCGCCTTCTTTCTCTTAATATTTAATAACTGCCGAGATGGCAGATAGGAGTTTCAGATGAAAAAATCTCATGACATTTCTGTTCGTTTGCAAAAGTTCATTGCCGATTGTGGAGTGACCTCTAGAAGAAAAGCTGAGGGGTACATTCTTGATGGCCGGGTTACGATTAATGGTAATGTCGTTACGGAACTTGGGACAAAAGTAAATCCATCCACTGACATGGTTGATGTTGATGGCGTCACTCTTGAACCAGCCGCTGTTGATAAAGTCTACGTTGTGATGAATAAACCGCGCGCTTACATGACAACTCTTTTCGATCCTGAAGGACGTCCGACAGTGATGGATCTGATTTTTGGTGTGAAGGAGAGAATTTTTCCAGTAGGACGATTGGACTATTTGTCTGAAGGACTTTTAATCCTGACTAACGATGGTGATCTTGCAAACATGATCATGCATCCGAAGTATGAAGTAGAAAAAGTTTATGAAGTTAAAGTATTCGGCCATGTAAATGAGGCCCTTCTTTCAAAAATTAAAAGAGGCGTCATGACTGAAGACGGCCTCCTTAAACCCAAATCAATTCGTGTCATCGAGCAGCTTCCTAATAAGACCTGGCTTGAATTTCGTTTGAATGAGGGAAAAAATAGAGAGATTCGTAAAATTTGTGACGCCGTTGATTTGACGGTTGATAAACTTCGTCGGGTCGCTATTGAGGGTCTGAATATTCAAACGTTACCTGTCGGTCAGTATATGTTCACGACCAGAAAGGAACTTTTCAAGGCACTTGGTCTTAACGAGCACGGGGAGAAAGTCGCCCTTCGTAAGTTCGTCTCTGCCAAGAAATCTCTCAATGTGATCAAAGTTGCTAAGATTGTTTCAAAAACTGCTCGCCCGGCAGATGATAAGAAATTTCAGTCTTTCCGTAAGGAAAGCTACTACGAAACAGTTGCCTCCATTAAAGAAGTTAAATTGCGAGAAGCCGAAGAAGAGGCAACTAAGAGAGCTGAGTCTGAAGCCGCTGATAAGGCCGCACGTTTTGCAAAAACAATGAAGCGCCCATCAAGAAGCCGGTATGGAAATAAAGGTTAAAAAAGGCAAGATCCTCGTTTACCGAGTCTTTGACATCGGTTCTGAGATCGACCTGGATAAAGTTGAAGGACTCTTTGAGGATAAAAAACTCAAAGAGCGCTTTAAACTTGATCGCAAGCATAACATGTCTCTTATTATCTCAAGTTCGCCCGTTTCGGTTCAGTTAGGGGCGTTCAACATCAAACTTGAAGATAAAATGGTCGCAGCTGAACTGATCGCCAAGGTCTGGCATTTCGGAACAGTGTCCATGTGTTTCCAAATTCCGATTCAGGAGAATACCAGCTGGCCGGATTTGGTCAGAACTGCCGGATGGTTGGAAAAAGATGAGGAACTCGAAAAATTTGCTCGAGAGAAGGCCAAGCAGTTCCAGAATGACATAAAAACGGCAATTCCGGTTCTGACTGAATGGACCATCAATGAAGATTATGTGACTTATTTTATCCAGGAACTGGATGGATTAACTACACCATTGTCATCCCTGCCTGAAAAAATCGATATACCCGCACTCATTCTGGCCGAGTCCAAAGAGATTTTATCTGATTCAATGAAAAAGAGTATTCTGGAAAATCAGTTCCAATACTCAACGGACGACCTGGTCGTCGTTGACTGGAATTCGGCCTTAGTGATTGAGCCGAGTGGCTCGATGGATGTTCCTCTGGTGATCGAGTTTGCTTTAAACCAGCTCTTAGAGATGAGGTATTATGATGACCTTCTCGATCAGAGATTAAACACACTTTATAATGAAGTTGTCGGTCGCAAGAAGGGGCTTTTTTCAAATAAGTACTCTCGTCTCGCCGAAGAAGCGAGTCAGATTTATCTAGAGATTTCTGAAATTGTGGAAAACGTCGAAAATTCATTCAAAACGGTGGGTGACTTTTATCTCGCTACGATTTTCCGAGCTTCATCGAAGCGTTTTCGTTTCGATGACTGGCAGAGAAGCATTAATGATAAATTAGGAAATCTGGCGGAGGTATCGAAGCTTCTTCACTCCGAAGTCAATGAATCCCGGAATCAGACAATGGAGATGATTATTGTGATTTTGATTGCAATTGAGGTCGTTCCTTTCGTTTACAATCTTTTAAAGTAATTTAGTTATCCATATTTTCAGTTGCATTGTTTTCCAGAGATTCACTCAATGAATCAACTGCAAATTCGACCGCCTGTAATCCATACGCCATGGTTTTGTTTTTAGTCCCAAAATTGGAGCATTTAATAAGCTCTGCAGTCTTTTTTATTAAGTCGGCGCTAGCATCAAAATATTCACCTTCTTCATCAGAAGTCAGAACTGCGGCCAGGAGGGAGTGGACATTCTTGATGAGTCGGATTTGATGAGG
>CAXNNO010000103.1:0-7451 GCA_964203555.1 Bacteriovoracales bacterium | reverse complement strand
CCGGCGGAAAATTCACCTCTGAATACCGTCGCGTTTTGTAAAAACTTTCGATTATTAGAAGAATTTAGCACCGGTGATACCTTTGAAAAATGCGAGGAAGAGGACTTTCAAAAAAAAGTGGCAAAGAAATTTACCACCATGTCTGAAATTCTTTTTCAATCTGCCCAGGAAACTGCCAGACAAAGTGCTTTCCATGTTAAGGAAGATGATCTTCAAAGGCTCAGACAAGCAGAACACGAAGAGAGAATTGCAATTCAAAGATATGCATCACTCCAGGCGATTCTCGAGGATAGCCCACTGACTCATGCGAATTCAGCGAAATCTATGATGTCTTTGGGACGTACTGTACTGGGTAAACGCTTTGACGAATTTGCCAAAGAAACGATCAAATCGATTGAAAAGAATGTTACTGCGGCCTCAAAAATAATTGATCCTCTGGTAAGGAAGATGAAAAAAGCAGAAAAGATCTCAGATCCTCGTCTAAAAGAACAAACTAAAAATTTCATTTGTACTTACGTATCTCAGGCCAGGCAGCAATTGGCGATTGCTTATCACTCTTCAGTTGGGATGAAAGATATTTGCCTCATGACCAAAGGTCAGGGGATTCCACCGCTCAAATCAAAGGGTCTGAGTTTTGATAATTACTCTTCTGATGGTAAAAAGCGGTTTGGACTTTTTAAAAATGATCTCTACCTTTCTGAAAGATGTACCAAAACAGATAAAAAAATCGATGATCGTTTGAAGGATATAAAGACCGCAACTGAGAAAATTGATCGATTAGGGTGTAATTAAACAACTCGTGCAAAATGCACTGGTGCCAAATGCAACCGGTAGGATATTGACCTTAATTAAGATTGTTCCTGTATGGTATTTCAGGCATTTAACACTGGCATGATTCCTGCTTCATGGAATGCAAGCTGAGGGTGATGAGCTTCAAAAAAGTTCACAAACCATCCCTGAAAAGTCGAAACTTACCACCTCGACGTTTCTCCCCCACTTCGTCACCCGCCTACCCTAGTTCGCATCCTCGGCCAGGTATTTTTCAGGACTTCATCCATTCGTAAAGACAATAGTGATCGGCCGACATATCAAGACTCTCGTACACATTCTGTGCTGCTTTATTTGTTTTATCCACGTAAAGCCTCAGACCTCTCAGGTCTTTAGACTCATTTACCATTTGCCTTAAGTGAAGATAAAGATTTTTAAAAACACCTTTTTTTCTGTAGGACATTTCAACATAGACAGAGTGAATCCATAACACCGTACCATTTCTCCAGTCACTCCATTCCGGCAGAGTGAGAAGACAGCCGACAACAACTCCATCAACTTCTGCAATCCAATACTTACCCTTAGAAGGATCATCCATCACGGCACTAACACCAAGAATAACGACCGAGGAATCAAGATTTATGTTTTCAGTTTCTAACGCCATCTTAACTTGAAATTCAGCAATGATTTGAATATCAAAGAGTAATCCGGGTCTGATTTTAATATTCAAGTCAGAACTCCTCTTACCCGCTTCGAAAATTCTCGGACTGCTTCATTGATGTTCATCCCGTTATCAAGCAGTAATCTTAGTTCTGCGCTCATGAGATAATCACTCATTTGATCTCCGGCATCTTCTTTTGTCTTAACAGGAGCAATACCGGTGTTTTCAAACTGATCTGCAAATTTAATCAATTCTTCCGTTGTGTAATTCTGAGCTAAATCTTTAATCGACTTTATATCCATAATTAAACCTTCATTTTTTGAACAAATTCCCGGAAGGCATCCTCTTTGGTTACGTTCACAAGATCCTGAGGTTCACCGTTTTTAAAGCATCCAACAGATGGGAGCCCCGGAAGAGTGATCATTTCTTTGATCTTGGGATTTTTTTCAACATCTATTTTAAAGATCTTGATCCCCTCTTCACTAGCGACACGGCCAAACATGGGAGCAGCAACTCTGCAGGCCCCGCACCAGGAAGCATAAAAATCAATAAACACCAGAGATTCTTTTTCAATCACCTCAAAAATTGTGTCATCAGTTAATTCAGTCATATTTGTCATAAATCTCTCCTAGCTGATAATCATTCTTATAGAATCTAATGAAAGTTCAGCTTTTTCCATCGCTTTCAACATGTTGTCCCGATTAAACTTGAGTAGAAGTATTTCTGATTCAGAAACAGTTGGATTAACCTTTCGCAAGGCTTCTAATCTTTCAATTTCAGAGCTCATAAACTTATTCATCTCCTCTTTGAATTTTTCCTTATACTGTTTTGCCCTTGGAACACAAAGATCCTTACCTCTTTTAATGCATTCTTTTATAAAATCTTTCGGGATCTCTTTTAATTGTGCCCTTCGCTCCGGATCAAGTGATTCAACGTTCTCATCAATAAATTTCTTGGGTAATTTCTGGGTTAAATCTTGTAACTGGGCATTTAAAAGAATGCGAAGCGGAGTGGGAGGAAACCATTTCTCGAGCTGGAGTTTTTTATCTGCGATAGCATTAAGTACAAAATAACCTTCAAAAAGGAAGGCTTCTTTAGAGGGGGTTTTCCAACCAGAGAGCGTGACATTGCCCATCTCTTTTGAGGAGATAAAATCCATAATTCCAAGAACCATCGGATGATCCCAACTGAGAAAGGTCATATCCTCATGCTTAAGAGCATTTGACCTCTTGAATGTGACTGTCATTCCTTCGCTTTCCAGACCAGGGAAATGCGGAAGGTACATATTGTCTCCGGGCCTCAGGAAAAAGGTATCTGGATCATTCATGTCCTCTGCATCCACACCTAGACGATTCCACAGACTAAGCATGAAATCCCGAAGTTCTCTGGAGTCATCATTTGAGTTCAATTCCTTCACAAATTCCATCGCCCTACCATGATTAAAAGAATTGATTTCAACCAACTGATCCTGACCTTCCTCAAGTTTTTTCTCAATTTCCTGGTGGATTTGTTTTGTTTTTTTCAAAAAACTTTTAAATTCTTTCTCAGGATAATCACCGGCATCTGCTTTTTGAATTAATTCCTGAAGCTCACCTCTGATCGTTGCATAGAGCTCAGTACCGCCCCGAGGGGAGGATTCAAAGGCATTAAATCCATCGTGATACCAATGCGTAAGAAGTTCATCTGAAGCCTTTTCAACATAGGGTACATGAATCTGAATATCATTTTTCTGGCCGATTCTATCAAGTCGACCGATTCGCTGCTCGAGGAGATCAGGCAGCCGGGGAAGATCAAAAAGAATCAAATGTCGGGCAAACTCAAAGTTTCTTCCCTCTGATCCTATTTCTGTACTCAATAGAATGTGGGCACCTTCTGGATCTGCAAAATAGGCCGCCTGTCTGTCACGATTCATGAGATTCATTCCTGAATGAAAGAAGGCAACTTTAGCCGTTGTTTGATCACGGAGGATCTTTTCCAGGTCCACAACAACATCCTTATCATGACAAATCAGTAAAATTTTATCAATCTTGTGCTGTTCAACAAAAGCTGCTAACCAGGCAGATTTTTGATCCAGGATTTTTTTATCCGAGTTTTTACCTTTCCCTGGATTGATTGGATAAGGATGAAAAATCCTTTTGGGAAAAAATTCCGCATATGTTGCCATCGTCTTGCGCGTATTTCTGAAATAAACCCGTCCAGTTCCATGCTGATCCACTAACATCTGGAGTGTTTTCTCTTTATCTTCTGAATCAATGCCAACTTTTGACTTGAGAAGTTTTTTATCTTCGGAGTCCAGTGAAGTACCCTTAATTAACTTATTGGCCAGGTTGGAAATCGGTATGTACTGAGTGGTTTCTTCCACGAACTGATTAAAGTCATGAAAACGATTCGGATCGAGTAAATGAAGGCGGGCATAATGACCGGCAAGACCTAAAATTTCCGGCGTCCCTGAAAGCAGGAGAACTCCCGGCGTATCTTTGGCAAGAGTGGCAACAAAATCATATTCCGGTGAAGAATTATCCGGGGCCCAGCGAAGCTGATGAGCTTCATCGACCACCAAAAGATCCCACTTGGATTCCATCGCCTGATCCATCAGCCAATCTTCTTTCATGAGATACTTCAATGAGGCCACAAAAAGCTGTCCATCCTCAAAAGGACGATCACTTCGTTCAAGCTTCGTATCATGATTGATCGTTTGAAAAGTTAACTGAAACTTTTTCAGCATTTCGACAAACCATTGATAGACAAGAGAATCTGGAACCAAAATAAGGCATCTCTCCACTCTTCCGGTTAAAATGAGATTATGGAGAATTAAACCGGCCTCAATCGTTTTTCCAAGTCCAACTTCGTCTGCCAGAAGCACTCTTGGTCTTGTTCTCTTAATCACCTCACTTGCAACATAAAGTTGATGAGGAATGATACTTAGTCGAGGACCCACAAATCCCCTGACTGGAGAAATAAAAAGTTTTCTTTGATTCAGGAGAACGTCGTAGCGCAGCTTAAATAATTCATTCGAATCCACATGACCTGCAAATAATCTTTCCTCAGGCTTTGAAAATGACAAAGTGGAAGCGAGTTGGGACTCCGAGAGCGTTTTCCCCTCTCCAAGGTAAGTCACGATTCCCCCTGTTTCAGTAATTGATTCTACGATCAAAGTACTACCATCCAGGGCCTTTACTTCGTCGCCTTCAGTAAATAGTATCCTTTTCAAAGGTGCCGTCAGATTGCCGTATCTGCGATCAACTTTTGCAGCGGGAAAAAAACAGGTGACTGTTTTTCCCTCGACCTCAATAATTATTCCCAGGCCTAATTCTGGTTCTGATTCCGATATCCAACGTTGACCAATGATGAACTGCTTCATCTATCCTCCATATCCGGGTGACAAATTCATACGATTAAACCAAGATATTACCAAATCACTGAAAGGGGTTAAAGCTTATGATGAAAAAATCTTTTATTATCTCCACTCTCCTCATGTTTTCAATGAGCTTTATGGCGCAGGCGACTACTTTAAACACTGGCCCGTGGCGGTTTGAACTAAAAACTGTTTATGGCACAGTCCCTTTTGTGATCGAAATCAACCGAAATAAGGATGGGTTCAAAGGCATTTTAAAAAATGGTAAGGAAAAGATCGAATTGACAGATATCGTTTCAACGGATCAGGGAATCAGTATTCCTCTTCAGTCTTATGAATTGTCTCTCGAGATGCGGCTGACCTCCCAAGGCATGATGACCGGTTACCTCGTTCGCCATAATAAAAATCCCAAAATAAAAACGCCTGCTGTTGCTATTCACGGTAAAAACCAACGTTTTTTAGAGGATCGCAAAAGGCCTGAAATTGATCTTAATGGACGATGGGCGATAACCCTGACTGACGAAGAGGGTAAAATCGAATCAGGCGTTATCGTCTTCGAGCAAAAAGAGAATAATCTTCATGGAAGCATCATGACTCCAACCGGTGATTACAGATACCTTGAAGGTTTTGTGTCAGGTAATGAATTTCAAGCAGCAAGTTTTGACGGAGTTTACAATTATCTTTTAAGTGGCAAAGTTTTAGACAACAAGCTTGAGGCCAATATCCTTTCAAATTATAAGACTAAAATTCAAGGGAAGAAAGATTCGACGGCCAAGTTGCCTGATGCCTACAAACAAACTCAATTGGAGACCTTGAATTTTGAGTTTCCGGATCTTAAGGGAAATAAAGTTTCAATTCAGGACGAAAAATTTAAAGATAAACCTGTCATCATTCAATTTTTTGGTTCGTGGTGCCCCAATTGTCTGGATGAAATGAACTATCTCGTACCGTGGTATTTAAAAAATCAAAAAAGAGGCATCGAAATCGTGGCGCTGGCCTTTGAAAGAAGTCTCTCTCCTGCCGAAGCGAGAATTCAGCTCCTCAAAACACAAAAAAAATATCAAGTTCCCTATGACATAGTTATCGCCGGATCAACCAGCGAAGACAAACCTGCTGACAAGATACCGGGGCTTAAAAATTTCATCTCATTTCCAACAACTATTTTTCTGAATAAAAAGCATCAAGTGGTCAAAGTTCATGCTGGTTTTACCGGCCCAAGCACGGGTGAGTTTTTTGAAAAATGGAAAAGTGAGTTCAATCAAACTGTAGATGATCTGGTTAAATAATGGTTAAAACGTTTTTTCTTTTGATCCTATCAAACATATTTATGACCTATGCCTGGTATGGTCATTTGAAGACTCTCGGAACGAGGCCATTGTGGACCGCCATCTTACTCAGCTGGGGAGTGGCCTTTTTTGAATACTGTTTTCAGGTTCCGGCAAATCGCATCGGCCATCAGCATTTCAGCCTTGCCCAACTTAAGATTATTCAGGAAGTGATCACAATGATTGTTTTCTCGTGTTTTGCGGTATTCTTCATGAAAGAAGAACTTAATAAAAACTTTTTCTATGCGTCCATTTGCCTCGTCGGAGCGGTGTTTTTTATTTTCAGGAAGTGACTAATCCTCTTCCTTGAGATCATCATCTTCTGAGTCAGAGGAATTATCAGATTGACCGTAATCATTTTCATCTGTCTTGAGACTTTCATTTTCTTCCATTGGCAAAATAGATTCAACTCTCTTGCCAGGAGCTGATATCAAGGCCTGGGAGTTCTCCAGGACATAAGCCGAGGCTGCACCGTGTTTGTAAACTAACTCTCCCCCGAGGTGCCCAGTTCGGTAGGACAAGTAGCTCGAGACAAGACCGATCAATGAAATAACAATTTTGAGCGGAAAGCCTATTTCTTTTCGAACAAAAAAGGCTGCGATCGACAAAACAAGTGCAACAACAGTTGATCCCACAAAAACTTCTGCGGCTTCTTCATGTTCATGTATGAGATTTTTAGAAACGACCTTCTCAACCTGATCTTCCTCTGTTTCCCCACTTTCAAGAGCAATATAGCCCGTACCAACAATCACCATTTGAAGTCCTACGATGATAAGCCAGCTCTTAGGATTCATTTTATTCATTCTTATCATGATGGCGAAAATAACAACCAAAATCGGAACGATAAAGGTCAGAGCTAACGGGAAATGAACGATCATGGGGTGAAATGGCGTTGGCATGAAAATCCTAAGATTTATGTTTTCTTATAATGTATCGACTCGATCAGCTGTTTCCAAGATCAATTTGAAAAGCTCAGTGATGTGAGATTTTTGGGTTTGATGATTTGGAAATACCAGTCGAAAAAAAATGGTACCATCGGTACGTTGAGCATAATTAACCATGGCCTTTCCTTCTTTAACAAGAAGTTTTCTCAGCCTGAGAGTAAATGAATTGATATTTTCCTTGTCATGCCCCGGGGCAACTTGAAAACAAACATTCAGGTAGTTGGCATGAATGAGTTTAAATCTCGGATTGTTTTTGATTTCCGTCACGGCATGTTCGGCCAGAGAGAACAAATGCTCCGTTCTATTTATTAATCCTTGCGTCCCGTGGGAGCGCCACAAAAACCAGAATTTCAGAATATCGGCCCTTCTTCCACACTGAAGGGAGTAGGTTCCCGTAT
>CAXNNO010000102.1:0-7472 GCA_964203555.1 Bacteriovoracales bacterium | reverse complement strand
TTGATTGGTGGTGCTATGGCCTATCCATTTCTTAAGGCCAAAGGCGTCTCCATCGGAAAATCACTTTGTAGCGATGAAGATGTCTCACTTGCAAAACAACTTCTTAATGCAGACCGTGGTGGAAAGATTCAACTTCCGAAGGATCATGTTACCTCTATGGATTTTGGAGGAGCACCTCTTCCATGCGTAGGACAAAATATTCCCTCCGATCAAATGGGACTCGATATCGGTCCTCTTACAATTAAGTCTTACGGTGATCATCTGAAGACAGCTAAGACCATTTTTTGGAATGGTCCGATGGGACTTTTTGAAAATAAAGATTTCGCGAAGGGGACGATGGCCATTGCCCACACAATTGCGGAAACCAAATCATTTTCAGTTGTTGGTGGTGGCGATTCTGTAGCAGCTGTTCATCAGTCAGGCGAGGCGGATAAGTTTTCGCATGTATCGACTGGGGGCGGAGCATCTCTTGAGTTTATTGAAAAAGGCGAACTACCAGGTGTCCAGGCATTAAAGTACGGAGTGTAGTCATGAAAAAACTTATGGTCGGTAACTGGAAAATGAATAAAACCAGTCATGAAATTGCTGAGTTTTTTAAAACGTTCAATGAAGCTTTTACTCATAAGTGCGAGGCATGGATTGCACCTCAGGCGATCCATTTTCCAGTTGTCGAAGAATTGAAGACATCTGTCATCAAGGCGGGACTTCAGAACTGCTCTGAGCATATTGAAGGAGCTTACACGGGAGAGATTTCTACGCGCGCCTTAAAGGACATGAATGGACACTTTGTCATTCTTGGCCATTCTGAGCGTCGCCAATATTTTGGCGAAACCTCCCGAGGTTTAAATGCAAAGATTCGCACAGTGCTGAGTGAGGGGTTAGTTGCTATTTATTGCGTCGGTGAAACTCTTTCAGAGCGAGAGGCCGGCCAAACTCTGTCGATTATAGAAAATCAGATCCATCAGGGTCTCAATGATCAGTCCAAGGCCAACTTGGATAATTTAATTATCGCTTATGAGCCCGTATGGGCGATCGGAACTGGAGTAACGGCCTCTCCGGCCCAGGCCCAGGAAGTTCATGCCCACATCCGAACATTACTGGAAACGAAGTTTCCCGCCTTTGGCAAGAAATCGAGAATTCTGTATGGCGGGTCAGTAAAACCTGATAACGTCACCGAATTATTGGGCCAAAAAGACATTGATGGTGGCCTAGTTGGTGGTGCAAGCCTCAAGGCTAAGGACTTTTTAGCACTCTGTGGCGATCATTAATTGGCGAGGAACCTCAGGGGTATGTGTGATTCAGGACGAAATTGTTTTGCATGTGCCTAGAATTTTGTTAAAAATAGGGCTTAATTTGGAGACCAGAATTTTATGATTACTTTCTTAATCGTTTTACATGTCATTATGTGTACCCTTCTTGTTGTGGCCGTTTTACTTCAATTCGGTAAAGGTGCTGAAATGGGTGCCATTATGGGCGGAGGAGCTTCCCAGGCGGTTTTCTCTAGTTCAGCGAAGGGAAACTTCATGACCAAGCTAACTTCATTTTTAGCAATCGGCTTCATGATTAATTCAATTGTTCTTACAACAGTTAAATCAAGAGAAGCGAAGAGCTCACTTTTTGATAACGAAGCTCCTGTTGCTCAACCTCTTAACTCTGATGTTCAGGCGCTGGATAAGAAAGGCCTTGAAGCCGGTTCTCCGGCGGATAAGAATACTCCGGTTAATGCTGAGCCAGCTGCTACAACTGCTGAGCCTACGGCCCCTGTTCCAGCCACTAAAGCAAATCCAAACAAATAACAAGCTCATCACTTTTTAATGTTCAAGGGGGCGAGGCAACTCGCCCCCTTATTTTTTGAGCTGGTTTTTCAGATCTTTCTTTTTTTATCCGTATCAATAAATTTGATCTTTCCGAAGTTCGTTTCTTTATTCGTCTTCTTGATTTCTTCAATGGGCAATTTTTCGTAAGGGATGGTGGGATCAAAAGAATCGGCCAGGCGCAGGTTTTTGGCATCTTCAATTTTAAGATACTTTACCTGCCTGTCGAAAACATCGAATATGTCCGGGTCTAGCTTGATGGCCCTGAATTTTCTCATGGTGTTCATGGCATCATGGAGTGGAAGAACCTGATTATAAGAACGCTTGGTCGTGATGGCATCGAAAAAATCGGCAATGGTGCAGACCCTCGCCAACAGATGAATCCCCTCTCTGCCTTTTAATTTATTAGGATAGCCGGTACCATCAAAATTTTCATGATGTTCATGAACAATTCGGGCGATAATTTTCAGATCAACCTCTTCGCTGACTTCACATTGACCATTAATTAACAGATCAAGGCCGTATTCAGGGTGATTTTTGATCATTTGGTACTCTTCGTCTGAAAGCCCTCCCGGCTTGTTAAGAATATGAGTTGGGATTTTTATTTTACCTAAATCATGAAGTAATCCGCCCAGTCCGGCATGCATCAGTTCGTTTCTCGATGCCTTGGGCTTAATCCCCTTTAAAATCTGAATGCAGTACATTGAAACGTTGATCGAGTGATCATAAGTATAAAAATCATGAAAAGATAAATTGGCAATTAATCCGCGAAGAGAATCAATGTTGTGATGATCAAGCACATCAACCATCGATTCGACAACTTCTCTGCATCCTTCGATGTTCTTTGAAAGAAGCTCTGTTGAAAATTCTTTTTCCTTACCAAAAATATTGTGTAGATATCCAAGTGCTGCATCCTTCAGAACTTCAGCTTTTTGAACATCGCTGGCCTTCGATTTCACAAGACTCTTCAGGTAGGCCTTACGCTGGTCCTCGGACACGTAAAGATGAAAATACTTACGATGAAATTCTTCCACCTCTTCTTTTGTAAGAGAGCCGCCGGAAGGAAAAATACGAATAAATTTTTCTTTGCCTTTCACCACTGATGAATTGATGTACAGGTCAAATGTCAGAGGCTCATTAACCTGGACAAGATCATAACGGATAGAAAAGAAGCTGGAGTGAGTGTTCATGAAAAGAATTATATCATCTTCAGATTCAGATCGAGTTAGGTAAATTTTAACCCAAAAAAAGGCCCACTTAAAAGTGGGCCTTAGTAGTCAATTAAACTATTCCTGGACCTAGAAAGGAATATCGTCAGCTGCGAATGAAGCATCCGAAGCAATCTGGTATTCTTGAGTCGGTGCAGGTGCTTGCGAATAAGAAGAATCTACGCCGGCACTGTTATTTGTAGATGCCGATGGGCCACCAATGAACTGTACTGTCGAAGCTAAAATTTCTGTCGTGTATCGCTTGTTGCCGTCTTTGTCGTCCCAAGCGCGGGTCTGAAGACGGCCTTCTAAAAATGCCTGACGACCTTTAGAAAGGTACTGATTACAAAGCTCGGCCAATTTTCCCCAAACGACAACTTTGTGCCATTCTGTTTTTTCCTGTTTTTGGCCCGCTTTATCAGTCCAACTCTCTGTTGTGGCAAGAGAGAAATTACACACCGGAGAACCGCCTGGAGTGTACTTAAGCTCAGGGTCCTGTCCTAGTCTTCCAAGTAAAATAACTTTGTTTACGCTCATAAATGCTCCTTAGTCGCATAGGTTGCGAATGAAAATGGTAAGGGTTTTTCCTATGATTTATTCTTACCCTAGTTAATGGTGTGTGGAAAAAGATTTTTTTCTTTCCTTTCCTGACTTAATGAAATTTCCATGCCGGAGTGAGCAATCGTAACACCACGAAATCATTTCAGATTAACGCAAGGCTTAGAAATTAATTCAGAGAAGTACCCGATTTTTCTTCCGTTCGGTGTCTCTTGAAGATGGGACTTTCTGGATTTTGTTGAATGAATTCTTCAACTTTTTGGCGGGCAAGCTTCAGGTCTTTTCGATACCATTTTGGATCAAATCCACAGTGGGGACATTTGAGATCTTTTCGATAAAGGGATTTTTGGATGCTTTCAAAAAGCACCCATATAACAGGCAATGAAACGGCACCTTTAAAACTCAACATTGGAAATGTCAAAGCGGTGAAAACCAAGGCCAGCATTAGAATTTGCACAAGATGCTTATTCGTAAGATGTCTTGAGTAGCGAAGCTTTCTGGGAGTCCTGCAAAGAGCACAGAAGTATTCATTTTTGGTTTTTTTCATCAGCATCTCCTCCTCGTATTAGAACACGATCGTGAGAAATCCCCTCATCCTGCAGTTTTTGCCGATCAAATCTCTCTAACCCTCTGGATGACTTTACACAAAGAAAGTCCCGTACCAAAATACAAGTAGAAAATATTCATAACTTTTAACTCACAGAAACGGCACCAGTGGCAAAAACAAACGAGCAAGGACAAATCAGCATCTTCTTTTCGGCCTCACTGGTGGTGATGATCACAATTGTTGCCTTCGTCATTAATATAGGTCTTTTTGTGAAGGCCAAAATCAATCTTCAAAATGCAACTGATGCTGCCGCTTATGCCGGAGCCTCGGTTCAGGCCCGTCAACTTTCAAAGATTGCCTATTTAAATTGGGAAATGAGAAATGTTTATAAAGAATGGCTTTATAAATATTATGTGGTCGGGAATCTTAATATTAAAGACGTCGAAAATCCTCCGGGCTCCGGAGCGATGAAGTTCCAGCTTGATCTGGATGAAGATGTTTTATCTGGAGACAAAACTTATGATCAATTTAATATTCCCGCAGTTTGCATTCATCTTTCAGGATCTAAAACCAATATCTGTAAGAGGTATTCAATTCCAGGTTTGCCGGAATTTGGCTCCTCTATTCTTCCCGGAGCGGAAGAAGCTTCGCGGGCCTTCATGGATACTCTTATTTCGACTAAGGTCAATGACTGCATCGATAGAAGTCGACTCAACATGATTGTTGCCAACAACTGGACGTACAACGTTTTAGGCACCAGCATGGACGACTCCCTAGCAGGTCAAGGTCCCGCCGTTCTTTCCGACCGCCAGGGCGCCTGGCCCAGGGCGATGGAGCTGGCCCTCCGAATAAGAAATCTTGAATACGTGATGAACCGATCAGCAGAGCAAGGGAAAATCTGTATAAGTGGTTCGACTAATTTAACCAATTGCTCAAGGGCGATCACAGATATTGAGCAGGAAAAAAAATTAGGCAACGAGCGAATCGTAAAAGCTTTTTATTCAGGCTATCGAAATCTCGGAAATGAAGACGATAGTGAAATGAAAGCAACTTTCACACTAACGGAGCTTCCTCCCAAAGTTGTCAAATATGACAGTGATTCTAATGCCAGTAATCTTTTAATACCGAACAAAAGCAATTTTCGCGAAAAGCAGTGGGTGGACTTAAAGCTCATGATGGTTAATTATGCCATTTTCTACGCCGCCATGATTCCTCGTGCCAACCGAAGCACATCCGGAGCGTGTGATGTTTCAAAAGTTGCCATTCCGGTTCCCGGTTATCCTTTGGGCTTTTACAAAGATCCGGAAGTCCTCACTTATTATGCAGTCAAAGGTGAAGCTGAGTTTGTTGGAATGTTTAATCCTTTCACAGAGGAAGCAGTCAAACTCCAGGCCTATTCAGCCGCAAAGCCGATGGGTGGTAGAATTGGACCGATGCTTTTTAACTTCAACAAAGTAAACAATTCCATTACCGCAAGAACCGACAACAAGAGAAGATCAATCCCCTATATCACGAGCTATGACTTTGAGAATGTTAAGATCAGGGGACAAACCTACAATGAGTCTACCGGCGAGAAATTCATTCCCGGGCTGCCACTTCCGACGAATTCCAGGCAGTCACCTGGTTCATTTTGGCTGGATGATCCCCAGAGGCCTGTCGGAGGCATGTTGGCCAATCCAAACGACATTCAGTTTGGAGTTCCCAACATGGTTTATGATTACCAGGTTAATCATCAATCTACCGGCTACACCCTTCTGACAGATCCCATTTTCATGATTAAATCGGCATCCAATACAGTTCAACCAGTTCAACCTGTGGGACTTTTTTCTGCCTTCCAATTTAAAAAATTCCGAGGGAATGCATTGAGTTCCAATATTTCTCCCCAAATGCTCGACCAGGAAATTGCTCGCATCAGGGCACCTACGCTTTATGAATCGGCCAACTACATGATCCCCACTCCTAATAAAGAGATGAACCTTGCTCAGGGTCTCGACGCGTTTGGATTCATCTCCCAAGAGGGATCTCCGGAGGATAAAGGGGCGGTTAAGGTCTACAATAGTCGAGTCTATGCTCCTTTATATAAAACCAACGACCAGCAGGATCTCATCTTCAATTCTTCTGCGGACGTGACTTCAACGATTTTTGATTACATGAGGACCCAACAGGCGGGAATGACCAAATACCGAATGGCCATGAATCGAGCGGCGATCAACATTTTTAACACTAAAGTTGAAGGAGCTGCCATTGGCTCGGCTCCCGGTTATGAAAAAGCGGCCAAGGGCGTCTCTGACATTGATTTTAAGAAAGATGTGAATCAAATGCCTCAATCCTGCTCCAGCTTAGCAGGACAATTTTTATATTTTTATTTTGGAGAAGTGGTCGAAGCGGGACAGGCACCGGCCAAAAGCGAAAAATGTCCGGTTCCTTTGGGAGTTCTTATTCAAGAGTATTACAGTAGGGCAACAAGTGATGTCAGTTATGACCCCAATTACTATGCTCTAAAATTTTCTTACGATTCGACCAGCGTTGAACAAAATTTAAAAATGATGACGGCCTACATGCCGGGCCCCTACACTGGTTCTGATCAAGAAGGAATTTTTAGCCCACTTTCGGGTGCTGACAGTGACACAATGCGTCGAAACTTTTATTCAACCAAATTTGTTACCCTTGACTCATTGCAGACCGGTGGCAGTCAAAGCTACGATAACAAGGGTTTTGCGATTCATTCAGAGGGTGATGCTAATCCAAGTGCTGGTGCTGACCTTAATACCTACCAGGAGACTTTCAAAAATCCTCTGGAGGTCGCCGGGGAAGATCTTTCCTCAATTAAGTATTAATATTTACTCTCTTGAAAATGGACTGAACCAAATCATATAATAGTGTAAACTTTAACTACCTCACTTCTTCAAAAGGATCTTTTGTGGCTACAAAAAAGACCAAAAAAGTAACAAAAAAAGCACCTGCCAAGGCTAAAAAAGTGGCACCAAAAAAAGCAGCAAAGAAAGTAACTAAAAAAGTTGCTGCCCCAAAAAAAGCAGCTAAGAAAGTAACTAAAAAAGTTGCTGCTCCAAAAAAAGCAGCTAAGAAAGTAACTAAAAAAGTTGCTGCTCCAAAGAAGGCCACTAAAAAAGTAGCTCTCAAAAAATCTGCTCCTAAAAAGGCTGCTCCCAAGGCAACACCCAAAGTGGCACCCAAGGGAAAAGAAAAGAAGGTTGTAGTTCCTGAAGTTGTTTCTTCAAAAACTCCTGCCCACGCTGCAACGACTTTCAATGATGACTATACCGCTGATTCATTAAATGATGATTTTGATGCTGAATTCGATTCCGATGATGAAGAAGAGGGCGA
>CAXNNO010000101.1:0-7475 GCA_964203555.1 Bacteriovoracales bacterium | reverse complement strand
TATCTTTGTAAGCATCAAAATGCTCATGATAATCCCCGAGATCTCGGATGACGACATGGGCATGATTTTTAGAGGGATCTACGAATTGATCGTGCATGGGTTTAACTTGCTTCAGGAACTGGGCCTCAACTCCTTCCGGAGTGCGACCTCTCTCGGTCACATCTCTAGAAAGCCTTCTTTCAAAGCGAAGAGTTTCCGGAGTGTCAAAGAAAACCATTTCGTCGAACTGGTCCCTGAGGTAGTCCGGATGAAAAATGAGAATACCATCAACGATGACGATTGCTGTTGGTTCAAGATGAAGCTTCTCATCTTTTCGCGTATGGGTTTTAAAATCATAGATGGGAATTTTAGAAGGCAAACCTGACTTAAGCTCAGAAAGACAGTGGGCCAGGAGTTTTAAGTCCAAACTCTCCGGGTGATCAAAGTTAACGGAGCCACCGTCGTGATCAAAACGATGAGATTGATCTATGTAGAAGTTATCCTGGTAAACAATTGTCGCATGTTCACCCAAGGCCAGTTTTAATTCCTGAGCAAAATAAGTTTTGCCGGATCCAGAGCCTCCGGCAACACCTAGTATGAAACTCTTATTTGGTTTGATAAAGCCGGTCACCTGCATCTCCTAGTCCAGGAACGAGATAACCGTTCTCAGTCATTTCCTTCTCGACGCTTAGTGCATAAACCTTAACGTCAGGATGAAAATGCTCAAGGCGATTGAGCGCATGATCACTTGTCAGTACAGACAAGACCTTAATCGGCCCCACGTGGTAGCTTTTTAGTCGGTCAATGGCGGCTATCATGGTATCGGCAGTTGCAATTAAGGGATCGCAAAGAAGGATGGTTCTCCCCTTCACATCAGGAGGTAATTTAAAGTAATACTCGACAGTATTTTGAATAAATTTATCCCGATAAATTCCTATGAAACCAGCGGAGGCAAAAGGAAGCATCGAAAGAACTCCATCCAACATTCCATTACCGGCACGAAGAATCGCCACGGCGACCGGGGGATTGATAATCCTGTCGATTTTAACTGGAGATAACGGCGTCTCAACACTGACGGAGTCCAGATCTTTCCAGTCCTTCATCGCCTCGTAGGCCAGTAACTTCGAGATCTCGGTCATCAGATTTCTGAAGTCTGATGAGTAAGTTGTTTTATCGCGGAGGTAACCCAGCTTGTGCATAAGTAGCGGGTGATTAAGTTCAATTAAGTTTTTATACATATTCATGTCCCCTAAAAAACGGTTCCATCACTTTTGATATTTAACGGTGGTGTTCCACCTTCACGGTGAAGAGCGGCGATTTTTCTACCGGCCCACCAGGTGCCACCCTCTAAAACTTTGGCGAGAGGAAAATCCTGAGGTGTTTTTCCCAGGCGTTTCTGAATTTCGCCACCAATCACATCCAGTAAATAAACCGTAAGAGCTCTCCACTCTATAATGAGATCACTCTCCGGGCCCCAGGTTATTTCCAGATCTTTCTCATTTTTGAAAGTCAGAACACCCGAATCCAGCAGTAATCCGCCATTTCGATATTCCGGAAGTCCAGTGAGTCCTTCGATCCCGGTCACTGAAATACCAGCATCAAGAAGCGGCTCAACCAATGAATAGGTCATCCATTGAGAAAGTTTATGAAAAGCAATCAAACCATATTTGGTGTGTCGCCAAGCATCTCCAAGATTGACTCCATCCAGAGTTTCTCTTCCCGGCCAGATTGGGCCCAGGCCGTCCAGAACCGCCCGAAGAAGATCCGTCGCGGGAATCGTGGTTCCATATTTATTGATTAGGTAATCAATTAAATTTCCAGGACGACCATCTCTGAATAATTCTTTATTCTCGAGAGCACTTCCCAGATTCTTTAAAAGTTTGGTCCGTCCTTCAACTCCCACCAGAGGATTATTCGGAGTGACCTGAAAAAATTCTTCAATTAATTGCGAAGTCACATTCTTCAAACCCTCGGCGTCTGAGCGAAGACTTTTTCCGTCCTGAGAAAAGGCACCGGACATAAAAAGATGAAAGCTCGCCACTCCTAACCCTTCGGAGCGAGTGTAATCTTTGGAAGTTTCTTTTTCACGATATTTCCACAAAGTTCCGGCCCCGGCATCCAGGAGAACGGATGGGATAACAAGATCCCATTTAATCCTCGCCTGCTCAACGGGATCAAGATCTTTTATTCTTGCCCTAAGCCAAAGTGAGCGGTCCACATTCCCTGGCCGAAAATGACCCCAACGTGAGTGAAAGGGAATCTTCATGTCCGGGTAATTCTCCCGAATGGTATCCATGACAAAATCAACGGTGGAGTGAATCTTTTCCTGATGGAAATGAAAATGAGTATTGCCAGCAGTTGTTTCTTCAAAAATTTTTTTCGCACCATCTCTGACACACGCCGGAGAGAGGATATAATCGAGATCCTTCACGTGATATCTCTCCCTTTGACTTTTTGTAAGTCATCACCTTTTTTGATTTCACCCTGAGTGAAATAACCTGCGGCTTTTTTGGCCTCCATCTCAACTTGAGCGTCTTGAGGAATCAGGTCATCAGGAATAGAAACTCGGTTTACCACTTCGATTCCAGACTCCACGATGGCATTGTATTTCATGTTGGACATGGAATGAAGATTATGAATTTTTGTGATACCAAATAAATGAAGGACGTCCGGCATGAACTCCTGGAAACGAGCATCCTCGACTCCAGCGACACACTCAGTGCGTTTAAAATAAGTGGCAGCAGAATCTCCGCCTTCCTGACGTTTTCTGGCATTGTAGACTAAAAACTTAGTCACTTCTCCCAGAGCGCGTCCCTCTTTACGATAATAGGCCACAAGACCGACTCCGCCTTTTTGAGCGGTTTCGGCCGCATGCTCAATTCCATACATAAGGTAAGGACGACAAGTACAGATATCAGAACCAAAGACATCAGAACCGTTACACTCATCGTGAACACGGCAAGACAGTTCAATCTCAGAATTCGAAAGATCATGAGGATTACCGAAAATATAAACAGTCGTAGATCCAATAGGTGGAAGCCAGACTTTGAGATCAGGACGCGTGATAAGCTCTGGATACATGCCACCGGATTCCTGAAAGAGGATTCGGCGAAGAACTCCTTCTTCTACGTTGAGACGTTTGGCCATTCCCGGAAGAAACCACACTGGCTCAATAGCAACCTTGGTGATTTTAATGTCCATATTTTCTTTGATGATTTTCCCATCGACTTTAAGTCGACCAGCGTGAATAGCATCACGAATTTCTGGAATCTGAAGATGGGCCTGGGTAACAGCAATGCTGGGCCTGATGTCATAATCCTTATCGAAATATTCTTTAAAGTGATTTTGTGGATCAAGACCCCAGGGATCGAGAGATACAATTTTAGTCTTATCAAACCATGCCGGGAAAGGACCCATCGGCACTGGAGAATGGGTGTTGTGTAAATCCGGACGATGATGGGGAGAAAATTTTCCGCTGGCAATCGAGAGCGCGCGATAAACAGCGTAGGATCCTGAGTGAGTTCCTATTGCATTTCGGGCCTTAGGATTTGTCTGCGACGCCACGACCGGTGCTCGCTTCATCGGATCCTGGTTTCCCCAGTCAAGAGTCAACGACTCAGGATACTTAAGATTGGAATGTGTGGCGAGAACGATGTGTTCTTTGCGCTCCTCTTGCTTCGACATATATCTCCTTACGACATCCAGTTGGAGTCGTTTTGTTTTTCCCATTTTGTTGTTATTTTTTTAACGTCAGACCAGAAATCCAGAGAGTGTTCACCGGTGATATCTCCGTGACCAAATTTAGAGGCAGCAATGCCTCCGAAAGAGAATGGCTCTCTTGGTACAGGAACACCTACGTTGACTCCCACCATTCCGGCCTTGGCATCTCTGATGACTCTTTCGGCCAGGGTTCCGGAGTTTGTGAAAACGGAACAGGCGTTTCCATACTCACTGGTATTTTGAATGCTCATGGCCTGACTGATATCTTTGCAGCGTATGATAGAGAGAATCGGTCCGAAGAGTTCGGTCGTCTGAGCTTCTGAGCCGGCCTCAATCTGGTCAAGAATAGTGGGACCGATCCAATTTCCTTCCTCAAAACCTTCGGGTGCCTTGGCCTTTCTTCCATCCAGAATAATTTTTGCTCCCTGCTTTTCAGCGCGGCCGATCGCCTCGACTAAAAAATCTCTTTGAGAGCGAGTGATAATAGCACCCATATCCTTACCGAGTTGAAGGGATCCCGCGCGGGATAAAATTTTATCTATGTGCTTATCGACTTCACCCACCGCCAGTAACACGGAAGCGGCCATACATCTTTGTCCAGCACAACCCGTGAACGAATCTGAAATACCCACACCAGCAAGGTCCGGACTGGCATCCGGAAGAAGGACGATGTGATTTTTCGCTCCACCCAGGCAAAGGGCCCTTTTTCCAAGAGATGTTGCTTTAGTATAAACAAGCTTTGCCACTTTAGTGGAACCCACGAATCCAACGGCCTTCACTTCCGGTGCTTCGATAATCGCATCCACCGTTTCAGCGCCACCATGAAGGACAGTGAAGAGTCCGGCCGGAAGACCGGCTTCAGAGAGAGCGTTAGCTATTTCCATACTTGTGAGAGGAGTTTTATCCGAAGGTTTCCAGACGTAGGCATTTCCCAGTGCCAGGGCGATGGGAATTGTCCACATCGGAACCATGGCGGGAAAATTAAACGGGGTAATGTTCACGACAACGCCCAGAGGGATACGTCGATACTCACATGAAACTCCCCTGGAGACCTCCATGCGCCCGCCCACGTCCATATTTTGAAGTGAAAGAGCGTACTCTAAAACCTCAATTCCTTTCATGAGACCGGCCTTTCCTTCGTCGAAAGTTTTTCCGGATTCACTGGATTTTATGTGAGCTATTTTATCAATGTCTCTCATGAGAATATTTCTGAAATTGAATAGAACGCGAGCACGTTCTTTCATCGGAGTTCTGCCCCACTCTAATTGCGCCGCTTGGGCCTTTTTAAGTGCGTCGCTAATTTGCTCTAGAGACGGAAGTGAGACCTCCCCGATCTTTTTTCCGTTATACGGAGACACGATCCCAAGAAGACCTTTGTCGCCTTTAACCCACTGGCCGTTAATAAAATTAGAACAAGAAATTAATTCCTGTGGAATCTTTAATGTCATTGTTTTCGTCCCCGTGAAAAAACTAAAGAAGGAAGATTAGTACAATCCAGACCGCGTTGCCTACCGGCTTAAGGCCGACAAAAGAACTCAACTATATACGAATGATTCAAAATTCACTATATTTTTTTGAATTTCCCCGGGCCAGGGCCACGGGATATTTTTCAGCATTTTTCTTTATCTTGCTTTTTACTGCCGATTCAAGATCTATATTGGTTTTACTCAGAATCCGCATGAGATAGAGGAAAATATCGGCCACTTCATCTTGAACTTTATCTATGGTGACTTGATCCTGAGTAACGCCGTTAGACTCTTCCTCGGTCATCCACTGAAAAATCTCCACAAGTTCAGAGCACTCGACACTGAGGGCCATGGTAAGGTTTTTTACAGAATGAAATTGATCCCAATCCCTCTCCTTAACGAAAAGTTCCAGTTCTGAGTTTAACTTGAGTAGGTCAATATTTTTCATGAACTCAACTATGGCCAAAGAGTTTAAGGATGCCTAGTCTTGAATTTACTATGCATCCACGAAACCGTCATCAATTACGATACGACCTGAAAAAACTGGCCGAAGAAACTCCAGAGCTAAAAAGGTATATTCAAATCAATCAATATGAGATTGAGACCCTTGATTTTTCGGTCCCGGAGGCCGTTAAAATTCTCAATAAAGCACTTCTAAAATCCCAATACGGCATTCAATTCTGGGAGTTGCCTCCCGGATTCCTCTGCCCTCCTATTCCCGGCAGGGCCGATTACATTCATAGCGCCGCTGATCTCTTTAAACATCATCAAAACCTTCGAGTTCTCGATATCGGGGTTGGGGCAAATTGTATCTATCCCCTTTTAGGAGTGAAGGAATATCATTGGACGTTTGTTGGCTCCGATGTGAACCAAAACGCTCTTGAAAATGCTCAAAGGATTGTTGATCAAAATCACCTGACTCAAGAGATTGTTCTGCGAATGCAAAAAGATAAATCCAAAATCTTCACCCATATTATCGGTCCCAACGAATTTTTTGATCTCACCATCTGCAATCCACCTTTTCATGAATCTCAAAAAGCGGCAGAAAGTGGGAGCATGAGGAAGTGGAAGAATCTGGGAAAAAAACCTGCTCACAAACTAAACTTCGGGGGCCAGGAAAACGAGTTATGGTTCCCCGGTGGTGAGGAAGCCTTCTTACTCAACATGATTCATGAAAGTCTTATTTATAAAAACCAGGTTAAATGGTTCACGACCTTGGTTTCAAAGGAAAAAAATCTTTCAAAGCTCGTTGAGGAAGTCAGAATTGTGGGCGGTCAAACGAAAACGATTGACATGGGGCAGGGGCAGAAGAAAAGCCGACTCCTCGCGTGGACATTTCCTAACTGCCCCCCTTGAATGGTGTTGAGTTGGGTATGTCAGTTTTGGAATGCTCTTATTAAAAGAACAACTCCCCTATTAAATCAGGAATTCTACCCACCAGCAAAATTGCTTGAGACGCCTTCATCGGGAGGCAGCGATTCTGAATAGAGCTAAGCCTTCGACTTTACTCAAGAAAGTAGCTCTTCAACACCAATGTAAGTGGGCAGTTATAGCTCGCTAAGAATTAATTCCTTTAATGGCCCATACCCAAAAGTTTTTAATTCTTTCCCATTAACAAAAAAAGTCGGCGTCCCTCGTACTCCCAGCTCTGCGCCGTCGGCGATTTCCCTTGAGATCAGGATTTCGAGATTGGGATCGTTCATGTCATTTTTAATTTTTTCCACATCCACACCTGCCTCGGGGAGGTAGTTCCAGATGAGTTCCGGGCGTGGTTCATGATGACTTCCCCACTGAGGTTGATAACGAAAAAGAGTTTCGAGCGTCTCCCAGTACTTGCCTTGTTTTCTTGAGGCCTCAAGAATTTTTATCACCATTCTGGAGTTGCCGTGAAAAGGGGCATAACGGACGATGAGTTGAACTTTTCCCTCAAATTCCTGAAGAAGGGATTTCACATAGGGATAAAATTCTCGGCAGCTTTCGCATTCGGGGTCGAGAAATTCCACGAGATAGATTTTGGCCTCTGAAGATCCTAATCTAGGAGCGTCATCGGGAACAAATTTTTTGAAATCATCTTTAGCGATAAACTCTAATTGCTTGGCCTTGTCAGACTGATAAAATTTAATCGCCAGGGTAAAAGAGATCCCCATCACAAGGACTGCGCCCAGGATAAGAAGGAGTTTATTTTTCATGCATTAATTTCCTTTGTAACAAAATAAGAAGACTTAAAATAAGGGTGAAGCCGGCGAGAGAAAGAAAGGGGATGGTTATAAATCCCAACCAATTCAACTGGACCGTTGTGCAGGATATGCC
>CAXNNO010000100.1:0-7485 GCA_964203555.1 Bacteriovoracales bacterium | reverse complement strand
AGCGTAAAGAGGACCATGAGCGATACACACAGGACTCTTGACACATTTGCCGCTAACTAACACCACAAATTTCATTAAGCACACTTAAAATATTCTTAAGGGTATATGACTGTTTTCTACTTTAAGGCATCTTGAGTTTCACAGCTCGTTATGCAAAGATTCACGCATGTTCCATTCAAAAATTCCGCTTGTTACGCTTACTGCAGAAGGCCTTTATTGTAAGGCCGGTGATTTTTATATTGATCCGCATCGGGCAGTAAATGTCGCTATCGTCACTCATGCTCATAGTGATCATGCGCG
This sequence comes from Bacteriovoracales bacterium, assembly GCA_964203555.1. Lineage (GTDB taxonomy): Bacteria > Bdellovibrionota > Bacteriovoracia > Bacteriovoracales > Bacteriovoracaceae > Peredibacter. The sequence goes on along the minus strand of CAXNNO010000100.1, from coordinate 7,185 downwards.
GAGGGGAAGTCGAAAATATATTTGTGAAGAAACCGGGGCCGAACTCCTGAAAACGAGATTAGGCAAAAACATCTCCATTGATCAATATGGTTACGGCGAGGTTTTCTATCTGGGTAATGTTAAGGTTAGTCTTCATTCGGCCGGTCATATTTTAGGCTCGTCACAAATCAGATTAGAACACGATGGAGAGGTCTGGGTCGTTTCAGGTGACTATAAACGTGACAGCGATCCGAGTTGTGAGCCATTTGAAAGTGTAACCTGTGATGCCTTTATTACGGAGGCGACTTTCGGAACTCCCAGGTTTGTGTGGGAAAAAAACTTAAGGCATGGGGAGATGATTCATGATTGGTGGATCAGTAATGCAAAAAGCGGGATGAATTCAATTCTCTTTGGATATTCTCTGGGTAAGGCCCAACGTATACTTGCCGAGCTTTCTTCTTTTGCTCATAAACCTGTTCTGATTCATCAAACAATCATTGAATTGACCGAATGTTACAGAAGGCAAAACAGAAAAATGGCGGACACAACATCACTAATGGAAAAAATAAATGACCTCATTTTTCATCAGAAACTCGATGGTGAATTAATCTTGGCGCCTCCTTCGATACTTTCAGAAAAATGGATCCACCATCTGGGAGCTTATCAGACTGCCTTTGCTTCCGGCTGGATGCAGGGGAATAAACTCAGGGGTTATGATCGTGGATTTGTCATGTCGGATCACGCCGATTGGAATGATTTGAATCTGACAATTAGACAATCTCAGGCGAAAAAAGTTTATGTCCAGCATAGGGATGGGGCGCTGGTGAGGCATCTGAGAAATCAAGGAATATCCGCTTTCTCTGTTGAGCAGCTTCGGATTGAAAACTTCACTCCGAAACCCGGTGAAAACCTGGTACTTATATGAAAGTGGTGAAACTTTCTCTTCAGGAATTTGCGATGCCCTCCCCGAGGAGAGGGAGTATAGAGCCTTCTTCGGTGTTTAATACGACGATGAAAAAGGGAGTGGAACTCCATCAAAAAGTTCAGGAATTAAGGGCACTAGAAAATTCAGATTACAGAAAAGAAGTATCGCTTTCGTGGTCCTTTGAAAAAGATCAGTATCGATTTGAAGTCAGCGGAAGGCTCGACGGACTGTTTGAAGGAACATCCCCGCGCATTGAGGAAATCAAATCCAGCTTCAATATTTTTGAGATGGCCAAGAACATCAAAGAAAAGCGTTTTGAGCACCCTTATTTTTTACAACTCGTCTCGTATGGATATTTCTATTGGCTCCAGGAAAAAATAAAACCGGAACTTAACTTTTATCTCATTTCTTCCCGGCGAGATGAAACCTTCGAACTCGATATCTCATGGAAGGTCAAAGAATATGAACAGTGGCTGGAGCGAAGGTTAGAAGAACTCGTTAAGGAAGCGGTTTTGGCCGAGAAGAGATTAAAACGACGAAAGAAGCTCAATCTGGATATGACCTTTCCGTTTTCTCGACCGAGAGTAGGTCAGATGGAGCTGATGGAGTTTATTGAGAAGGGAATACTGAACGGAAAAAAGATGATGATCCAGGCCCCGACGGGTCTCGGCAAAACAATGGGAGTTTTATTTCCTGCCTTGAAAGACGCGTTAACGAGGGGTCAGAGGGTTGTTTATTTAACCCCTAAAAACAGTCAGCAGATTATTGCTGAAGAGGCCGTTGAAAAAATTCAGGCACACGGATGCCAGGTAAAATCACTGACGATAACCGCAAAGAGTAAAATTTGCATGAAGGCCGAACCTCTGTGCAACCCGGATTATTGTGAATATGCAAAAGACTACTATGATAAATTAATTAAATACGATTTAAAATCAGAGCTCAGCAGGAAGAAGAAACTTACGGCAAAAGTCATGAAAAACTTTGCAGCTAAGTATGAAGTATGTCCCTTTGAATTACAATTGGAAGCAGTCAGTGACGCTGATGTGATCATTTGTGATTATAATTACGTCTTCGGGCATCAGTCTTCTCTGGGTAAGATCAGCTCAAGTGGATTTGAACAAGATGGAAAACCCAATCTCATTATTGATGAGGCCCACAATCTCCCGTCGAGAACAATGGGAAATTTTTCGCCCCAACTCTCGGGAAAATTCCTGGAGGGACTGAGGGGTGATCTTGAGGATCTTTCCGGAAAATTCAGACGCAATGGATTGGCGATGCTCGATCTTTGTCTCGCGACCCTGAATGAGTTGACTCCGTCGAAAATGGAAACCAAGTCGTTGAAACTTGATTTTGAATATTTTATTTCTGTGAATGAGGAACTCAAAAGCTTTTTATCGGAATATCTTGACTCTGATGTCGAAATTAAATCAGGTGATGCCGTTTTAAAAATGGTTTTTTATTGGGGAGGCTTCACCGATGTTCTTTCGGAGCTTAAAACAGAGACTTCAGCTTTTTTTATAACTGGTCAAAATGATGGAAAAAATCGATCGGTGAAAATTACCTGTTGTGATGCTTCGGGTTTAATTCAAGAGCGTTATGATTATTTTAAAAATCTGATACTATTTTCTGCGACATTAAAGCCCTTTGACTATTATGCCAAGCTCGCCGGAGTGCATGGGATGGATCTTATTCAGGAAGAATTTCAATCTCCCTTTAACCAGGCCAATAGGAAAATTCTTATCATTCCTCAGATATCAACCAAGTTTTCGGTCAGAACAAAAAATTATCCCAAGATCGCTGATGCGATGGAAAAAATCATAAAACTTAAGGAGGGAAACTACCTTGCTTTCTTTCCAAGTTTTGATTTCATGGAAAATGTCTTGAGTTCATTTCGTATTCCGGAAGGAACTCGTCTTCTGAAGCAAAAGAGGTTCATGAAAAACGATGAAGTTGAAGACGTCATCGGACTTTTAAGATCAGGAACCACTCCCATGATGCTATTTGCTGTCCAAGGTGGAGTTTTTTCTGAGGGCATTGATTATGCCGGGGAAACGGCGATAGGTGCATTTATCGTTGGTCCGCCCTTGCCCGGATTTGATTTCGAGCGTGAACTGATGAGGGAATACTATCAAACTGAATATCAAGCGGGCCTTAACTTTGCTTACACATTTCCTGCGATGGCGAAAGCGGTTCAGGCAGCAGGCAGGGTCATCAGGTCTGAAAATGACAGAGGCATCATTATCCTCATGGATGATCGCTTTTTGGAGAAAAGCTTTAGTCAGTCCCTGCCTCAGGACTGGTTTGAAACAGGCCCGCAAGAACTTGTTTCAAAGAGCATCCTGAGTGATATTTCCCATTTTTGGAACGAGACCCTTAGTGACGATGAGTAAGTTGTTTCCGACTCACAAGCGCCCTGTAAATCACGAGCAGAAAAACTGCCCCAACAACAGAAGCGACTACACCCGCCGGCTCTCCTTCTAGATACCAGCCCATATTTGTTCCCAATAAATGGGCAGTAAACGCACCGGCGACACCCAGAAGCATCGTGATGATAAGTCCACCCGGATCTTTTCCTGGCATTAAGAGTTTTGCAACCGCACCTACAATGAGGCCCACAATTAAAGTCCAAATCATATAAACCTCCCGGATAAAATAATCTGGCTTCCGGTTTTTTAGCAAGGCTCAGGCCATTTGCCGTTTCCAATTGAAAAACTCAATTGATCCTTTAAGTGGGTCATTTTTTCCCATTGCTTTTCTCGAGAACCAAAACTTAACGGCTTTTCAGGGAAAGTCGAGAAGTTAGCTATCTCGAAGAAAAGGAAAATAAAATGAAACGTTTTTTCTTATTGTTAATCTTACTCTCAGCTACTGCACAAGGAAAAACTTCCAGGATCAATATAACTAACTTTAATTTCACCTACCAGGATCCAACAGGAGAGGGGAGTGCCAGCTATTTTTCCTGGGGAACTTCACGTTATTTTGAAGGATTGCGTGTTCGGGCAGAAAGATTAAACCGGGACTTTAAGATCTCAGTCAGTGGAAGCGAGGCGGGTGAATTTAATTTTAAAGATGCTCCCGACTTTCTGACTGAAACTGATAGCATACATATCAATGGATTAAATTTTCTTTTGTCGGACAATTTAAAATTTAGTCTTAACAGTGGCCGGTTAAACTCAAGGCAGGAATCGACAGTGATTGGTGGGCTTACTCTCGACTGCGATCGTGACCAAACTCATGCCCAGGAAATGGATCAAGTCATCAAGGGTTGCATTCGGAAGATGGTACTAAAAACCACAAGATTCAGCTCAACAAGTTTAGTCAGTTTTATTGATTCTATTCGAGGACAAGTGAATATTAATTCTCTGGACCTTAAAACCAATAATGGAAGATATGATCTCTCAGCTGATATCAAGGCGGAGATTTCGGGAAAAGTCAGGAGTTCCGGGACTCTTTCGCACAATTCCCAAGAGAGTCAGCTTATTATTAAAATCTCAGAAGTGAAGTTCGGCATTTTGAATATAACCGGAAAAGTTTTTGATGAATTAAGGAAAAATCAAAGCGAAAAATTAAAAGTTCGCGAACCCTATGTTTATTATTCTCTTAAATGATTTCTATTCTTTAATAAATAAATTGATAGTTTCATTCGCCCAGTCGAGGACCTCCTGAATGCGGGGGTTTAGCAATAAGCGCACCGAATGGTAGGGAAGCCAACGATATTCATGGTGCTCAACAATTCCGTTTTCAGGATTTGGAAGAAGAGCGACTTGTTGGTCTGGATTTGCCTCCAGAATATAATAGCGCGCTACTTTTCCCTTTCCATAAGGCCTTGTCTCATAAAATGATTTTTTCCATGAATCAGTTAAGTTTTTAAGCCCGGTCTCTTCCTGAATTTCTCTCAGCGCTCCCTCCCATGGATCTTCTCCCGGATTGTTGACACCCTTTGGGAAATCCCAGTAAGAGAAGCTTCTCAATATTAGAAACTCCCATTTTTCGTTCACTTTTCTGACGATGACTCCTCCACTGGAGAGAACTGTTTTTTTCATATACCTTCTTGAAATCACTTACATGAAACCGAGTCAAAAAATTGGGCCAGGGTTAAGTACTTCGACTAACTTTTTGATGTTACTTCATCTTTCGATGCTTAATTTTATCATGGGACTTTTCGCTATTCTCACCGCCAGTATGACCCCTCTTCCGGAAGATATGGTGGAGAGTCATCAATGCATTCCTCAAAAAAAGATCTCATGCGTTGTCGAGACTCCATTTGTTTGCCCCCCTGGCTATCTTGATGGTTGCATAACTAACCAAACTAGAAAACATGAATGTTTGCCCTTGGATGATGGTCCATCGTGCGGTCTTCAAATCCAGTTAAAGTGTCCGAAAAATTTTGAAGACGGCTGCCGTAGCGGAGCAACGGACTATCATCTTTGTATTCCTTCCAAAGGAAAGCTTTGTAGTCATAATCTCAAATATTCCTGCCCTATTGGGTTTGTGGACTTCTGTGTAAAGTGATACCCTTGATTCATGAATAAAATGGGAATAATTGAAGGTTTTTTTGGACCTCAGTGGCCAAATACGGCGAGGGAAAGTTACGCGGATTTTCTTTCCCGGTATGGTGGTGATTTTTATATTTACGCTCCCAAGCAGGACTCACTTTTGAGAAAAAAGTGGAGAGACCCTTGGGAAACGGATTATGTTGAATTTCTTCGCAGGCTGAAAAAAGTCTTCCAACTTCATCAGATCAAGTTTGGTGTCGGCTTTAGTCCATTTGGTCTTGGAGCATCGCTCTTAGCATCTGACATAGGACATCTAAAATTAAAACTGAATATATTAAATGATCTTCAGATTGATCTTCTGGGGTTATTTTTTGATGATATGCCGACAAATGAGTTTTTAGCAAAAACTCAGATAGAATCCCTTGAAGTCATTCGGAAGAGCTTTCAAGGTAAAATCATCTTTTGTCCCTCGTACTATACTCCGGACCCTATTTTGGACAAGGTCTTCGGACAAAGACCAACAAATTACCTTGAAGATATCGCCAAGGGCGTACCCGAAGAAGTTTCTATTGCATGGACTGGTCCACAAGTGATTTCTTCTGAGATAACGTCCGAACATCTGAGTGAAACAGCCGCTATTTTAAAACGAAAACCATTTCTTTGGGAAAATATTTTTGCCAATGATGGCCCTCGAAATTGTAAATTTTTGAAGATGAGAAACTACACTGGTAGGTCACCTGAAAGTCTGGAGAAAGCTGAAGGCCTTGGACTCAACATGATGAACCAACCCGAGCTATCTAAGATTTTGTACCTTTCATCTCGCCTTGTTTTAAGAGGCGAAACTGATCCAGAGAAGGCATTCGTAGATGCTCTTTCATCACTGGCCTCACCTGGGTTTAAGGACTTTATTCTTCTCAACCGGGATAAGTTTTTAAACCAGGGATTTGATTCCATAAGTGATGAAGAAAAATCTCAACTCATTCAAGAACTACGTTTCTTTGCGGATCCCGGAGCAATTGAAATCTCCGATTGGCTGCAAGGTAAATATAACGTTGGCTCAGATTGCCTGACTGACTAACATTATTTTGCACACCGAATTTACAGAGAAATCATCTTATCATTAACATGAATGATGAGACTTTTCCTCGGTATCGACATTCCTCCATTAACTAAAGAGAAAATCGATCAATACCTGCAACCCCTTCGATTAACAACTAAGGGTTGGGAAAATCCTTTGGATTATCATCAAACATTGCTTTTTATTGGAGAAGCTTCTCCAGAAGAATTGGACACGATCTCCAACAAATTGAATGAATTTAATTTTCATCCATTTGAGCTTACATTTAACGGTTTCCATTTTTTTTCAAGAAGGATCATGTATCTCGGTTTTAGACCATCCGTAGATCTGATGCTCTTGAAGAAAAAAATCGATCAGGACTTTTCTAATTGGGTTAAATCTGAGACGAAGCCCTTTATCCCTCACATTACTGTCAAAAGATGGCAGAGATATGAATACGATAAACTTGAATCAGGAATAAAACAAAAACACCTGGACCCAACCTCGATGATCGTTAAGGGTTTGTCGCTCTTTAAATCCGAAAAGGATTCTTTCAATCAAAAATACCATATTCTTAAAACTAAACTATTTGAAAACTAGTTGTCATAAACATTGAACGCATTTCGATAGGCCCTTCTGATCTCGTAATCGGACCAATTCGTTTTTTGAAAGTTATTTCTCTCCATTTTTTCCAGATCCAAAGGTTGTACGTAATACATGGTGGTCTT
>CAXNNO010000099.1:0-7520 GCA_964203555.1 Bacteriovoracales bacterium | reverse complement strand
AGGAGCCGGTACTGGTTTCTGAATCTTTATTTGAAAACATTCGCTATGGAAAACCTGATGCCACTTTCGAAGAAGTTAAAGAAGCTGCAACGAAGGCCTTTGCCCATGATTTTATCATGAGTTTCCCTGACGGCTATGAAACATTAGTTGGAGAAAGAGGAGTTCAATTATCAGGAGGCCAAAAACAGCGAGTCGCCATTGCAAGGGCCATTCTAAAAAATCCCAAAATACTTATTTTAGATGAGGCCACAAGTTCACTTGATTCGGAAAGTGAGCATCTCGTTCAGATGGCACTTGAAAATCAAATGGGCAAACGAACGACCATCATTATTGCTCACAGACTTTCCACAGTGAAACGAGCTGATAAGATTCTGGTTCTTGAAGACGGCAAAGTTGTTCAGGTGGGATCACACAACGATTTATATCAACAAAAAGAAGGTCTCTATCATAAACTGGTGGAGCGACAATTCAACAACTCTAGGGAGAAGATATGACACGAACCATTTTATCGCCAGAAAATATCGAGCCGGAAGCACTGGGACAGATATCCAGCTTTCATGAGGCAACGGTCAACGAAGTTAAAGAAAGTGTACTGACAAATAAAGTGGTTGTTGTTGGTATGGCCCAAAATCCCGTGGTCTCAAAAGTCAAAAAGGCACTTCAGAATGCAGGAATCGAATTTAAATATCTTGAGTATGGAAGTTACTTCAGAGGCTGGCAACCAAGACTCGCCATAAAGATCTGGAGCGGATGGCCAACCTACCCACAAGTTTTTATCAATGGAAAACTCATGGGTGGATGTGATGAGACGATTAAGGCCATTAAGGAAGGAAAAATTATTTAATTGGTAGAAGAATGTTAGCACCACTTCCCCCGGCACCGATCACTAAGGGAGAGATACCATTCCACTTCTCAACAATTTGTAGTTGAACAAGGCCTGGACTCTCCTGAAGTGCTTTACCCCGGACTCGAATCGCTTCAGCTTCGCCTTTGGCCTTAATGATGGCGGTATTCGCCTCAATTTCCGCCTTCTGTTGGATGAACTTGGCCTTTGCTGCTTCTTGCTCTTGAACCATTTTGGCCTCAATTGCTGACTCAAGCTCTTTAGAGAGAGAAACATCCTGAATCACTAAATCTTCGATCACAATAAGATTACCAATCTTACTTTTGGCAGCATTCAAGGCCTTTGATTTAATTTCCTCTCGTTTTTTTACAATCTGCTCGGCACTCTGAAGAGCAGTGACCTCTTTGAGAGCTTCTGCCACTCTTGGTGCAATCAAACTGTCAAACGGATCGCCAGAATAATCCTGGAACGCCCTCACAACCATTCCCTCTGGAATGCGGTAAAGAACTCGCAACTCAATTTTTATTTGCTGGAGATCAGATGAGTAGCAATCGGCAAAAGTATTCTTTGTTTGCTGACGAACTGAAACCGGCAAAATATCAGTAATGAAGGGAGTTTTAATGCCAAACCCCTCAGGAGAGAATACCTGAGAAACTTTTCCCATTGTCACTACAACCCCTCTATGGCCAGGAGGAATAATATAAGAAGATGAGGAGATTAATATCATTACAAGTAAAAGAAATCCGCCTGTAATCAATAAATTTTTCTGAACCTTAGGATCCATGAGTGAGCTCCAAATAAATGTGTCTATATTCGTCAATGCGATAGCAATTAAAATGATGTTAAATTAAATATATCGGGATAGCGATTTATTTGTTTTGATCTGAAAACAGGTAATACCCAACGATCATTGTCGGCAATAATTTAATAAGATTATTTTTTACCCGATAAGATGGCCAATGATCCGATTCATATTTCTCTCTTTTTCTCTATTGATCCTTTTTCAATATCGTTCCTACGCTGTTTGCGAAGGTAAAAGACATTTTGTCATTCTTATTCACGGAGTTGGTGGAAATAAAAATACATTTGGCTCGCTGGAAAAAGTTATAAATCACAATTCACCTTGCATTGTGGCCAAAACTTTTGAGTACCGGACAGGGACGCCCCTTTCAACTCTTGATTTCGCAAAAGATCTCCATGAACATATCGCTCGACTTCTTAAAAGCGAGGCCAGGTTTAGTGACAAAATTTCTCTTATTATGCATTCTCAAGGTGGAATCGTGGGTCAGCTATGGCTTACACATCTTGTTGAAAATCAAATTGAGTATCTAAAAAATATCTCGTCATTCATCACCCTCTCCACGCCATTCTGGGGTGCGGATGCGGCCCACTTAACGAAGATGCTTTTCTACACTTTACCCGATGGGATCACGAATCCTCTGGCCCCCTTTGGTCGACAAGAATTAAACGAAATGAGTTTTGGGAGTGAGACAATTCTCAAGATGGCGCGAAAGATTGAAGATATCTATCAAAAGGCACCCCACATAAAAGTCCTGAACATTGGTGGTGTAAGAAGAACCTATGGCCAGCTAAAGGCCGAAGATGATGGTGTGGTTCCAATTTACTCAATGAATAGTGAGAGGTTTTATTTAAAAGATAATATCAAATTATTCGAAAAACCGGATGAAAGAGCAGTTAGTTTTTCTGTGAACAATTCAAAAAGAAAATTTATCCTTGTTCCGGCAGAGCACGTAAGACTTGATCAAACAGGAATTGCTGACATACCGAAAGAATGTGTTGATCTAAAAAAATGCCATCATCCAATCATTCCCATTGTGATGAATCATTTAAACGATGTGAAGATTCAAGGGAAGAAAAATGATGAACTTTCAAAGTTCAGAGTGACCCTCTTCATTAACACTCCCGAGGGAAGAGAGGATGATGAAAATGATTTCTCAATCAAAGTTGAAGGCCTAAATGAAGTCATCAAAATCCCACTCATAGAAAGACTATTCTCCTACAAGGGCGATGCTCATCTGAAAGGGGCAACTTCATTCACGTTTTCAGGAGTTATCGAGTCGAAAAATCAAAAGAATATTTATGTCACTCTGTATTTTAAAAACACTAAGCTTCAAACCTATGAGACACCAGTCAGAGCAGGTTTTTCGTCATTTATTGATGTTGATATCAACAATTGAAGGCCTTCTGTAACCACAGGCGTGGTCACAGAAGGCCTATTTTGATGATCTTAGATTAAGTCAAATCGATCAAGAGTCATGACTTTATTCCATGCGCTTACAAAATCACGCACAAATTTCTCTTTTCCGTCTTCGGCCGCATAGACTTCAGCGATTGCACGAAGTTCTGAATGAGAGCCGAAAATGAGATCCACTGGTGTGGCAGTCCATTTCACTTCACCAGAGCTACGATCAACACCTTCGTAAATTCCTTCACTACCGGTCGATTTTTGCCACTTGGTCGACATGTCTAATAGGTTAACAAAGAAATCGTTGTTAAGGACTCCGGGTTTCTTCGTGAAAACGCCGTGCTTGGAAGCATCAGCATTTGCACCAAGGACTCTCATCCCACCGATAAGCACAGTCATTTCAGGAACCGTCAAAGTGAGCATATTGGCACGATCAATGAGCATCTCTGTGGGAGACATGTAACTGTCTTTTGAGTAGTAGTTACGAAAACCATCGGCCTTTGGCTCCAGGACGGCAAAAGAATTAACATCCGTTTGTTCTTGTGAAGCATCCATGCGACCAGGATTAAATGGAACTTTAACTGAAAACCCGGCATTCTTAGCTGCTTGTTCAATTGCAGCAACACCACCAAGAACGATCACATCAGCAAGTGATACTTTTTTTCCGCCAGAAAGTGACTTATTAAAATCAATCTGGATTGACTCAAGTTTTGAAAGGGTCTTAGTGAGTTCAGCAGGATTATTAATTCCCCAGTCTTTTTGAGGTGCTAAACGAAGACGTGCACCATTGGCCCCGCCGCGAAGATCTGTTGCGCGGAAAGAAGCTGCCGAGGCAAAAGCTGTACGAACAAGCTCCGAAACTGAAAGACCAGAATTGAGAATCTTTTTCTTCAGCGTACCCATTTCACCGGCACCGATTAACTTGTGGTTAACTGCAGGAATAGGATCTTGCCAAATGAGAACTTCTTTCGGGACCTCTTTTCCAAGATAACGAGTGATCGGTCCCATGTCTCTATGTGTGAGCTTGTACCAGGCCTTTGCAAAGGCCAATTCAAATTCCTTTGGATTATCCAGAAATCGCTGAGAAATTTTGCGATACTCAGGATCCTCTTTTAGAGCGATGTCGGTTGTGAACATAATCGGCGCATGTTTTTTTGATTTGTCATGTGCATCCGGAACAAGCTTTGAAGCTTTACCATCTTTTGGAATCCACTGAACAGCTCCAGCTGGAGACTTGGTTTTTTCCCACTCGAAACTAAAAAGATTCGTCATATACTGATGAGTCCATTGAGTTGGATTAATCGACCATGCACCTTCTAGTCCACTTGTGGTTGTATCAGACCCATGACCTTTACCACATTTATTTTTCCATCCAAGGCCTTGCTCTTCGATACCGGCAGCAGCAGGCTCAGCACCAAGGCAGTTTGCTTTTACTGCACCATGTGCCTTACCAAATGTATGTCCACCGGCAATGAGCGCAACCGTTTCCTCATCATTCATCGCCATGCGACCGAACGTCTCACGAATATCTTTGGCCGCGGCCAAAGGATCATGATTACCATTCGGGCCCTCTGGATTGACATAAATGAGACCCATCTGGACTGCTCCCAGAGGCCGGTCAAGTTTTCTGTCACCTTTGTAGCGCTGATCATCAAGCATTTTTTTCTCAGGACCCCAATAGATCAGGTCCGCTTCCCAATCATCAGTTCGGCCGCCAGCAAAACCAAAGGTTTTAAAACCCATAGACTCGAGTGCCACGTTGCCGGTAAGAACCATTAAGTCGGCCCAGGAGATTTTGGATCCGTATTTCTTTTTAATCGGCCAGAGTAAACGGCGTGCCTTATCAAGGTTAGCATTATCAGGCCAGCTATTGAGGGGTTCGAAACGTTGCTGGCCTCCGGCCGCTCCTCCTCTTCCGTCAAAGATTCTATAAGTGCCGGCACTGTGCCAGGCCATACGAATAAAAAATGGCCCATAGTGACCCCAATCAGAAGGCCACCAGTCTTGCGAAGTTTTCATAAGTTTTTGAACATCAGCTTTCACTGCTTTCAGATCCAGTTTTTTAAATTCTTTAGCATAGTTAAATCCACTCCCCACCGGGCTAGATTTTTCTGAATGCTGACGAATGGGCGCAAGATCCAGACGCTCAGGCCACCAAAACTGGTTGGAAACATTTTCCTGATGTCCCATTGATTTCTTAGACGAGTAGTCTTCATTTGCCAGTGCGCTCAGAGAAAGTGAAGCAACCAGCAGCCCCCCTCCAAGAAATTTTAGACTTACCATAATGATCTCCCTTTCATATTTTGATGAATAATTAGTCTTACAGTCGAATATATTTTGTATGATACATAATAAAATAGGATTGCAGAAAAGGAAGCATTTTACAATCTAGACAGAGCACTAAATTGGCAACAAACTAAAAGGATGGCGTTATTTTCTGATTAACATGATGAGACAAAAAATTAAGCTTGCGGTTTTTCAATCCTACCATCTGGATACTTGGCAAACCTTTGAGTACCCTCTCCGTGAATCATGTCTTCTCGCTGCCATTTCCATCCACCAAATTGATTTGCTTGGTAGTCTTTGATGGTCTGAACAATTTCTTCCCTGGTAGTCATAACAAAAGGTCCATGTTGGTAAACTGGCCCTCCTATTGGTCTTGCCTCCAGGATGAGAAATTCCACTCTCGCAGTAACTTCAATCGTAAGCTCCTGATCTGATTCTAAAAAGACACCTGCCTTCTCGACTATCGTCTCACCATTGATTCTTACACCTTCTCCTTCGAAAAAATAGATTGAACGATTCGTTCCATGTATGGCCGGATAAATAAACTTTCCACCCTGATCCATTTTAACAAGTAGAATATTAACCTGATTTGAGGGATCCGCTGCCCAACTTTTATCAGGGGTCTTAAAAAATTTTGTTCCGGAGAATTCTCCACAAATGATTGTGACTTCAACCTGATCGCTTTTAATCTTTGGAAGTTCATTTGCCCAAAGCATTTTAAAATCTGGAGGTACCATCTTATTTTTTTTAGGTAGATTCAGCCAAATCTGAAAAAGATCGACTGTGTTTCCCTTGTCTTTGTGAATTAAGGGAAACATTTCAGAATGCTGAACACCTGAGCCGGCCGTCATCCATTGAACATCACCCTCGCCGTATCTACCCGCCGCACCAAGTGAATCAGCATGATCGGCAAAGCCTTTTCTGACAATCGTAATCGTTTCAAATCCTCGATGAGGATGAACAGGAAAGCCGGGAATTTCTCCGCCATGATAAATTCTAAATCCATCTTTAACTTGAAAATCAGACCCCATGTTTCGTCCGACAAAATGAATAGGATTTAATCCCAACTGATCATTGCCTGGAGGATAGTGGTCAACATGATGAGCACAAAATAAAAATGGCCCCTGAACCGGCCAGTGTAAATCCAGAGGTAATACTTGTTTAATGATGGCCGGAGCCTTCGAATTCATATTCTGGTTCCTCAAACTTTCACAACACGTTCACTTCTCACGACCCTTACTCATTTCAAAAGGAATACTTATACCAACCAGGAACTCAGACCCCCTAAACTCTTTTCTTTTATCGTCAGGCAGTGTTCTTTCAACCCCATTAGTAATTAACTTTGTAAAAGAATAGGATCTTCCCTCGAAGTTCAACTGAAGCCAACGAAAAAGCTTAAAACCGACTCCAAGCTGAAGTCCTGATCCGTCTTTGAACTCAAGATCTTGCTTGTCATCAGTTGCCGACGTTTCAAAGATGGCCCCAATCCATGGCACAATTTTAAATTTACGATACATCAAAAATCTACCGTAAATGACTAACTCCTATGATTGGATACGGCGCAGATGAATGATCTGCACCAGAGTAGCTGTAATCAAGATTTGCGTAAAAGCCATCAATGCCAGTGCCAAGATCACGAAGAACATCGGCTCGACCGGATAAGGAAAAAGTTAAAAATAAAATGAGAGAAAAGATTTTAAAATGCATTCATTTATTAGAATTGGGTCATTGGGTTGTGTCAACAGGGGATTTAAATCGAACAAAATAAGCGCCTCGCCATTTAATTTTCAGATAAAATTATTAGAAGAATAAGTTGGTGCATTTTCAAGTCGAATTAATTTCAAACGAACCAACTTTCATCTCAAGGAAAAAAAAGGCAACGATTTAGTTAGAAAAAGGTTATAAGTTCAAAAACTCTGTGCTAACTTTTTTCGGAATGTTACGTTTAATCATGACTGCGACAATTTCTTTACTCATTTCTTTTGGCGCCATTTCCAAAAACCAAAAAGTATCTCATTTGTTGAACCACGTAACTCAAGACCATGCTGCTCATTCACATGATAATCATGGCAAACACCATCACCACCATTCCCATAAGCATTCACAAAATACAAAGAGCAGTGAAAAAGACCATTCACACCATTTTGATCTCTCACTCCTGGCCCAGTTCTTTATTTTTGAACC
>CAXNNO010000098.1:0-7592 GCA_964203555.1 Bacteriovoracales bacterium | reverse complement strand
ATCAAACAGCGTCCCTTCATCCCCCGGAATTCTCTGATTATTGTAGGCATTATGCACAAATCCCGTTTCAAGGCCAAGGCGAGAAACTGCGAACGTGGATAAAGAAAAAAACAAAAGTAAAATTACAAGATGCACCTAAAAATCTCCTGGGTTTGAAATAAAGTAAATGATGTCATCAGAAAAAAGCATTATCTAGACCGGCCGCAGTCGAGACAGACTTGCAGATGATAAACTTAAGTTATATGCTTCAGTAAACCAAAATCATCAGGAGGTTCTATGCTTCGCGGACTAATTATTTCATTTTTCTTTATCGTTCCAGCTGTTTCTTTTGCTTTTTCTGAACCCACTGAATGTCTAAAGGACACTAAACGCACACTCATCAATTTACCAGTCGAGCAGGGTGTAAAGTTGTGTGCAGGAACAAAAAACGCAAAAGTAACGATTGATTGCTATAAAGAAGCAGTTAGATCATCTGCTTTGAATTTAAATGTTGAAACGGCAATCGAGCTTTGCGCTAAAAAATAGTCTTCATAGGAGTGCTCTTATCAAGGGCACTCATTTTCTCAGTTGAGATCAAAGTTAAGTCACACCCATCATTAAAAAATCAGGTATTAAATACATATCTCATTGATTGAAAAAACATTAAAAAGAAATAAGTAGCATTAACTAGTAGACCCATGTAAGGTGACTTCAATATCTGGACTTAAACATTCTTTGTTTTTTTCAGACTAACTTAAAAAACGACAATTTATTCAAACTTCAGATCATTTTCGTTATTTAAAAAATAAACAAACACAGCTTTGTCACACCTTTGTGACATTTTTTCATTGGAGGCTCACATGAGTCAAAAAATTTATGTTGGTAACTTAGGTTACTCTGTTACAAACGAAACACTTTCTTCAAAATTTTCACAATTCGGAAGTGTAAACTCCGCAAAAGTGATCATGGATCGAGATACTAATCGCAGTAAAGGATTTGGATTTGTAGAAATGTCTAACAGTTCTGAAGCCGCTAAAGCGATTGCATCACTTAATGGTACTGAATTTGACGGTCGCCAGATGAATGTTTCGGAAGCGAAACCTATGGAGCCGCGTACTAACAGCCGCTACTAAAAAGCTTTTAGTGATCATACCGGCCTGTCCGGTATGATCACTAAATTTAATTATTCCAAATCTTTTCCCGAATAGTCCAAAAATGCTTTTGTTTACGTGCGATCACAAACATGGGAGCACGAAAAAGCTTTTGAGATCTTAAAGCATCTTCCAGTGTATTAATGAAGAGAAGTTGACCAGGTAAACGCAGATGCATGCGGGTAAAATTAAAATAAAACGCGCGACAATCTTCCGAAGAATTTAAATAAAAATATTCCTTCAAAACTTCAGCATCACTATCAAAGTAACTAACAACGAGACGCGATCGCCCTTTCTTGTCATAGTCTCCCTCAAAAACCATTATTTCAACTCTCATGACGTGAGCATCTTTTAACGACATCGCCTCTTTGAGTTTCTGATCATTATCGACGAGTACATGCTTACAGGTGGAGCAACTTTTAGCGGCAATGTCATTTTCTACGCCACACTGATCACACCACTTAAACCTGAAACGAAATCCACATTTTTCAATTTCTGAAGTGACGGCATTCTCGAGAGCACCCTGACATCTTCTGCCGTAGTGCTCGACGACAACTCCTTCAGAGTCCTTAACTCCCCAGAATTGATTCTCTACTCCGCATTGAGGACAAATGACCTCCACCGCTTCGGCACGAGAATGAGGTCTATTTTCTTCGATTAAGGGTGAATAGAGGTCATGGCCCTGACCCGTGTAATCTAAAATCAGGCAATCAGTCTTGCCGAGACACAAACGCAGGCCCCGTCCAATAATCTGCTGGTACAAACTCACCGATTCGGTAGGCCTGAGTATGGCAATAACATCTACATGAGGAGCGTCAAAGCCAGTCGTCAGAACAGAGACATTTACGAGAAATTTTAACTTACGCTCCTTGAACGCCGCAATCATCTCATCTCTTTCTTTGGCGGGAGTTTCACCGGTCACAAGGGCCGAGATAAAAGGCGGCAGGGAGCGAATGATTTCAATGGCGTGGTTAACACTACTTGTAAAGATCATGACTCCATTTCGGTCCTCGGCCATATCAATGATATTTTTAATAATAAGAGGAGTGATGCGTTTTTGATCTTTCACAACTTCTTCAATTTGAGAATGGATAAACCTCCCCTTCTCCAACCTGAGACTAGTAAAATCATAACACGCGACAGGCGAATCAATTTTTATGGGTGCCGTAAGGTATCCGTTTTTTATCATGTAACGAATGGAAAGCTCATAAAGACAATTTTTAAAAAAACGATCCCCCTCTGTTCTTTGGATCTTTTTCTCCTTGTGATACTGGTATATCCAGCCATCTCCCATTCGATAAGGAGTCGCCGTCAAACCCAGGATACACAAGTTGACATTTTTTTTCTGAAGCTGATTGATAACGAATAAGTATTGTGTGTCCTCGGCGACAGAAACACGATGACATTCATCAATAACCAAAAGAGAGTAGTTTTCAAAAAAATTCTCATGTGCTCTGGCAATTGATTGGATGCTTCCGAAAGTGACCTTGGAATCGAGATCTTTACGATTTAGTCCGGCGGAATATATGCCCGCCTCCATGCCAAAAGCGAGGTATTTGGCATGATTTTGTTCAACCAATTCCCTCACATGGGCAATGACCAGGACCCGACCTTTTGCCAACCTTGCAAGCTCGGCGATGACTAAACTTTTTCCCGCACCGGTAGGAAGAACAACCACCGCCGGAGATTTATGCCGCCGGAAATGCTTTAGGGTGGCATCAACCGCTTCTAGTTGGTAAGGACGAAGTTGGTACAAGGTTATTTCCCGGAAAAGTAAAAAATAATACCTTGTTCACAATTCGGCAAAGAAAATAGCTGATTTTAGTGGCAACTAAAAAGGGTTCAGTCCTGAAAATTAATACGCGTTCTCTCTTTCAGCTCATCAGATATAAATTATTTAACCTTCACATCAAAAGTTTTCTTTATAATTTGTGCTGCGACTTTCAAGGTTTCAGGTGAGAGGCCTTTAGCAAAATCAACCCAGAGCGCACCAACCTCGGCATCAGTGAGTTCATTGGTAACACGGGACTCAATTTCTTCTTTAATGACATTAAGCTCTTCCACCTCGGAGTTGTAAATACTGAGTTCTTCTGAACTGACGGTAAGAAGAGAAGCCTTTCCTGGGTCAAGTTCACTAAAATGAAGTTCCCCATTTTTCTCGTCCAGTACGACTAGGCCAATGGCCACACCCGGAATGCTAAAAATAACTAAACCGATCGCAGCCGAATAGAATGTTGCGCCAGAATTAACAATGGCAATGGTAGTCAAGGCAGTTACCCCTGAAACCGCAGTAATCACTCCACCGATCGTTTTTGTTGTTCTGGATTTTATCAAGACACCCACAAGTGCTTCGGACTTTTGGGTAAGAGAAATAAATGTGAAGAAAAAAACCAACAACAAAGTGATAAATCGTGTCATTTTTGACTCCTTTCATTTGGAGGTTCATACTTACCACCGGAAGAAAAAATCACCAGATGAATTGAAGCAGGTGGTAAAAATTTCTTACGCTTTCAGTATCGTACTCAATTTTAGCCTAGATCTTAGGCCTTCGATTATCGGTTCAGTGGACCATTTTAAGGATTAATGCATGCTGGATAATTACCTCATAGACTCATCAAAATCTCGTGCGAATTTTAGCGTAAAACATATGCTGATTTCCAAGGTTCATGGGGAATTTCAAAAAATCACCGGAAAATTTAGTTACGACTCAGATAACATTTCACAATCCATAGTTGAGGCAAAAATTGAGACCGCCAGTATTAATACCCATGATGCTCAAAGGGACGCCTATTTAAGGAGTGCTGAATTCCTGGATGTTGAGAAGTACCCGTCCATCACCTTCCGCTCAACTCGAATGCAAAGGGTGGGGAGTAAACTTCTTATCACTGGAAATCTTACGATTCATGGAGTGGCCAGAGAAGTTTGTCTGGAAGTGACCGGTCCATCAGAGAAAAAAGCTGAACCAAGGAGTCAAATGATTATCGAGGCGCTGGGCTCGACGAAAATGAAACGAAAAGATTTCGGCTTAACTTGGAATGCGGCCCTTGAGGCCGGTGGTTTTCTGGTTGGAGACGAGGTCAGCGTTAGTTTAGAAGTTCAATTGTTAAAAGAGCTCTAAGGGACCCTTTCCGCTAGCGACAGGAAGAGTCACATCCCCGTTTAGGTTTACCCGATGATGATTTAACTTTTTGGATAATTTTTATAAAATTCTTTTCAATATTTTCATCAAGATTCAAGGTTACGAGATATTTTTCATTCTTCTGCCCCACTTCCTCAAGCTCTGAGTAAGGAAAGAAATGGTCCGCATCCGGGGCAACAAGAATAATCATGCCGAGATTCGTATTTTTATAATCCTCCAGTACCGAATTAAGAGTGGGAGAATTATGATCAAGCAGTTGGACGGCCTTCAGGGCACCAAATGACTCGGCCTGAATGACTTTTTCAAACAATTGAACAAGGGCGGGGCCCTCTTTGTTTGATTTCGAAAAAATGAGAAGTCCAATTTTATAGTTATGCATAATGAGAAAAATGTCCAAGACCGAATCCATCCGGAAACCAGGTCATGATTATTTAATCAGCTTGAGAGATTTTTTACATTTTTCAGATAATTTTGATTCATTGGCCATTAAACATTTTTTTAATTTAGATAAATCGGTGTAGCTCTCGCAACCGCTGATTTTTGACTTATCTTCCTTACATAATTCCATCACCTGTTTCGACATATCCTTGATATCTGAGAGGCCCGGCATTTTTGGCAACTGGGCAAGACCATGAAATGACGCCAGGAGTGCAACAAGAATTAATTTCATAGGTTCTCCACTTTTTTACAATCGATGAGTTTGTCTTTTTCGATTGGAAATATACTTGATAAATGAATAAAATGAAACTCTGATGTAGCATAACAAATGAACTTTGATATTTGTCTCGCTGAGACATTTTTTGACAGCGCTAGCTTTGGGAAGAGTAGAATAGATTGAATATTTCAAAGAAAGATGAGCATGGTTGACATTAAAAGATATCCAATTCGAAAGGACGAAACCTTACAAGGCAGTGACAGTGCCGATTTTTTGATTCTTCAGCATATGAATCAACTTGATCTAACAGGTAAGAAGATACTCATTATCAACGACCAATTTGGCGCCCTAAGCTGTGGTCTAGAGAAGTCGGACTGCATAAGCTATACAGACTCCTATGTCAGTTCGATGGGAATTCTTCTTAACAGTGATCAAAGAATTAAACCAGTCAATGAACTCCAAAACTTAAGCGGTTTTTATGATTACGTGTTAATCAAAATCCCAAAGAATATGTCTTTTTTTGAAGACATCCTTAGTCACCTGACTCAGCACCTTCACTCCGCATCTCAATTGATATGTGGCTCAATGATTAAGCACTTGGCACCAACAAGTTTTGATTTGATTCAAAAATACATTGGGAAAACAACGACGAGTCTGGCCCAAAAAAAGGCCAGGCTGGTGTTTGCTAATTTTGAAAAATCCGAGGTCCCCTCTCCCTACCCACGAGAAGTCAGAATCGAGAATTTTGAAATCCCATTTATAAATCACTCCAATCTTTTTAGCAGGGACAAGTTAGATATCGGAACCAGATTTTTTCTTGAGCATATTCCTCGTGGAGACTATAAAAATATTCTGGACCTGGGATGTGCCAACGGAATCATAGGCATAAAATCAAAAATGATGAATCCAGAGGCAAAAATCTATTTCAGCGATGATTCGAGCATGGCCATTCAAAGTGCGAAAAAAAATTACGAGAACTACTTCCAGGATGAGGCCAATTACTTCTGGACCAACTGCTTCGAAGAACAGAGTAAAAATTTTTTAGATCTAGTTCTATGTAACCCACCTTTTCATCAAGGAAGTACCATCGGGGACTTCATCGCTTGTCAGATGTTTCAAGATGCATTCGACGCACTAAAGATCGGCGGAACACTCAGAGTTATAGGTAATTCTCATCTCAACTATCAGGCCATTCTTAAAAAGATTTTTGGTAACTCCAGGATAGTTGCTACAAATGGCAAATTTATCATTTGCGATGCTAAGAAATGAGGAGACTTTGTTAAACACCATTTCACAAAAAATGTATTTATGATGACTTCGGAATGGATTGTAAAATTGAATACGATTTTTAAAAGAGTGGCCGGGCCTGAGGGATTCGAACCCCCGACCTAAACGTTCGAAGCGTTCCACTCTATCCAGCTGAGCTAAGGCCCGGCGTAAACTCTGGATATAATCTACCCAGTTACAAGTTTGAAATCAACGTAAAAGAACAGTTACCCTCATCAAATCTCAAGGAATGTCCTCGACAGAATCATGATATCGAAGGAAATGGCCGTATCCAGATGACTGAGGTGCGCGTCGACACAAATATGACCGGAACACTGGCCTCAAGGCCGGTGTTCCTAGTGCAAACAAGTTCATGCTTTACTGATTATTTGGTTCTTTTTTTTCAGAATTTAGTAATTCGTCGACTTCTTCGACATCAAATTCAGTCAAACCGAAAGGATTTTCCTTAGAGTTAAGATCTTCGTCCACGTAGCGCTTCCCGAGATTTTCTTCAATTTCATCAAGATTATCTTTATCAAGACTCTGACTCTTCTTTTCGATGTCGTTTAAATTCTGTTGCTCCAGAAGCTTATCCTCATCGAGTTTCGCATCGTTAAGGATCGTCTCGGCCTGCTCAATTTCATTTTCTAATCTCTCTAAGGCCTTGAGATCTTTCTCAGAATCCTTAATGACAGATTTCTCTCTTTCCTGGCGCTCAAGTTCAGCAAGTTCGTCCTCAGATAACTGAATCTTATCCGCTTGAAGGAGGAGATCCTCGTTAAGATTTTCAAGGTTGATCTCAACATCAAGCTCTTCCAGGGCCTTTCCGCCTTTTAATTCTTTTTCATCAGAGGCCTTAGCATTTCTGGCGGCATCTTCCCTTAGGGCGGCTTCCTTAGATCTGGTAATAGCAATTTCTCCGACGTAAAAATCGCGTATAGATTTTGTTACCAAGGCAGTCGCAAAGTTATCAGTCAAAGTGATGACCGACATCTCTCCGAGTTTATAGGTTGGCCGATCCACAATATTTTTCTTAAGCCGTCTGTCCTCAAATCCATAAACATCTAAAACATTACCCATTTCAAGACCATCTGCTCGACCTCTATCCAAATAAACAACGTCTCCATAACCAAGCATCATACGTCTGGGTTCATAGGATCCAAGAATTCCCGCTTCAATCAAACGAGAGTTGAAAGTCCTGGTTATTTTTTCAATTTTAGGAGTGTAGGCGGTGATTCTGTCTCCGCGTTGAGGTGTGCCGCTGACTTCTATAAATTCAACTTCCCATTTATTTTTAATCTTATTTATTAATTTGATTTGTCCCACGATAGAGTATTTGTATCCTTCTCTATCAGAATTCTCGTGCTTGACCTTTCCACCGGCCGAATAGACGGAAAACTTA
>CAXNNO010000097.1:0-7610 GCA_964203555.1 Bacteriovoracales bacterium | reverse complement strand
ACTCGCGTTTCTGGCACAAGGTTCTTTATGATCTAGGTTTAGTATCAACCAAAGAACCCTTCCAGAAGCTTGTAAATCAGGGAATGATCCTGGGCGAGGATGGCGAGAAAATGAGTAAGTCTCGCGGTAATGTGATTAATCCTGATTTGATCGTTAACGAGTCCGGTGCCGACACTCTTCGCCTTTATGAAATGTTTATGGGCCCTCTGGAAAAAACCAAACCGTGGTCAATGAATGGGGTCAAGGGCGTTCATCATTTCCTGACTCGTGTGTGTCGCTTTGTTCTGGATAAAAATCATTACTGTGAAGACGCTTCAGAGCCTGTCACAAATATTAAAGAGCTTCATAAACTTATGAAAAAAGTGACTGAAGACATTGAGAATATGCGCTTTAATACGGCCATTTCTCAGATGATGATTTTTACCAATCATATTTATAAAACCGGGAAAATTTCAAGATCAACTGCTGAGAAATTTTCTCTCGTCCTGGCACCTTTTGCTCCCCACCTGGCCGAGGAAATATGGGCCTTCCTGGGGTACACTCAAACTCTTGCCTATGAGAAATGGCCGGAATTTAACCAGGAACTCGCCAAGGATGATCTGATTACAATTGCCGTTCAGATTAACGGAAAAACAAGGGGAACTTTTGAGGTTGCGGCCGACATTTCAAAAGATGATTTCTTTGCAGTCGTTAAGGCCGATGACAAAATTGCCAAATATTTATCAGGCACCATTGTCAAAGAGATCTATGTCCCAGGAAAAATCTGCAATTTTGTTGTGAAAGACTAATCCATGTTCCTTGCCAGTTGAGTGTCGAACTCTCAGCTGGCCTTTTTTAAATTAAGGAAAAACCGTTACGTAATTATTGAGAAGAGTCATCCCCAATCCAGAGATAACGGGGATACTTAGGTTATCGTCAATGTTGAAGGCCGAAACCAGTTCTGAAGCAGCTCCAATTACACCGGCAACAATCGAAAACACCAAAAGATGAGTGCCCAGTGTTGTGGTGTTAATTGCATAAAACAGAGTGATTAAATAGCAGGTAAAAAATCCGGCCACCGCGCCCTGAAGTGATTTATTCGGAAGAATTTTATCCTTACCATACAGAACGCCAAAAAAAGATGAAAGTGGATCTGAAAAAACCAGGAACATGCACGATACGATGGCGATATCCCTGGAGTAAAAAAATAATGAGAGCGACACTCCCAGGGCATAAAAAGGGAGTCCGGAGACGCCATCTTTTTCAGATCGGCGCATAAGGGGGCCCATCAGTTTAATGACCATTTTATTAAAGACCGGTATTCGACTGCGAATAAAATCCACAGTAAACCCAACAAGGGCCACTGCCAGGATGAGAGATGCCCAAAAGGTTTGAGTTTGCCCGGAGGTATAGAAAATAAAAAGACCGACTGATCCTGTCGAGATATGCCAGACTTTTCTGAGGATATGAAGATCTGAGCGTTTATGAAGAACGGCTTCAAATGAAGAATCGTATTTTTGTCCATGAGATGTCATCATCTCCACTCCCTTGCTGTGCAGAATTTAAATAAAATTCATATACCCATTAAAAATAACAAAGTGCTTTCAATTTAATTGATTCAACCTCTATCGTCTAGCCTTGGTTAAATTTAAGAACCATCAATCTGGGTATCTCTAAGAAATCATTAATAAATTACCTTCACAAAACCTAAATTTGACTCATATAATTTCAGGATATGAATTTATCAAGCGAATCAGGGCTTCAGGCACAATCGATGAAAAAGATTTGGGCCATTGGTGGCGGTAAGGGTGGAGTGGGAAAAAGTTTGGTTTCGGCCAATGTTTCCATTTGCCTTGCCCTTATGGGCCATAAAGTTGTGGCCGTAGATCTCGACCTCGGTGGGGCCAATCTCCACACCTGTCTTGGCTTACCGATTCCTACCGTGACTTTATCAGATTATGTTTCTAAGAGAGTCACAAACTTTGAGGACCTCCTGGTCCCGACTCCAATTAATAATTTAAAAATTATTTCCGGAGCGCAAGATGAATTGGGCATGGCCAACCTCAAGCACATGCACAAAAATCAAATCATCAGAAAACTCCATGAACTCGATGCAGACTACATATTATTCGACCTTGGTGCGGGAACTGCATTCAACACCATCGATTTCTTTATCACCGCTGATAAAGGAATTTTAGTCGTTCTTCCTGAGCCGACCTCGATTGAAAATACTTATCGATTTATTAAATCTGTCTTTTATCTTCGCCTCACAATGATTGATGGAATTATAGAAATTGAACCCTTAATCGAAGAGGCCATGAGTTCAAAACTCGCAGCAGGAGGAACAACGTCCCCTGCCGAGTTAGTCCGAAAAATCAGTGAAATGAATCCCGAAGTTGGTCTGAAGATTAAAAATGAGATGGCGCACTTTCGACCAAACCTCATCATCAATCAGGTTCGATCTCAGGCAGATATTGATATTGGCTACTCTATCCAAAGTATTTGTCGCAAATATTTTGGCATAGAAATGACTTTCCCGGGGTATCTGGATTATGATCAGTCGGTCTGGCAAAGTGTTCGTAAACGAAAGCCACTCTTGATCGAGTATCCAAACTCAAAACTCGTTAATAATTTTGACCGAATCGTTAATCGTCTGATCGACTCTTAGAGGTAAGAAATAGTATGGATATCGAAAAAAAGAATTACTATGAAGTCCTTGAGGTTGAATCAAATGCCAATCCTCAACAAATTGAAAACGCCTATATTCGTTCCAGAAATGCTTACTCTGGAGACAGTGTCGCTCTCTACTCTCTCATGACAAAAGATGAATGCAATTCAATACTCGGGCAAATTGAAGAAGCCTACTCCGTTCTTGGTTTTCCGGAAAAGAGAAGAGAATATGATCGCTTGCGGGGATTCAATCAAAGTGGTCTTAGTCACATTCGAAATATCAACCAGATTCATACGATCTCAACTCTGGATGATCGACCAAAAGATGTCATTGAGTATGAGGATTATAGCTCTAACTTAATTGAGGCCAAGGTTTCAAAGATTACGGCACATAAAAAATTCGGTCTTGAGTACCCTGAGGACTCTGATATGGATCGAAAGATCCGTGAGTGTACGGAATATTCGGGAACTTTTTTAAAGGAAATCAGGGAATACAAAAATGTAACCATGGATCGCATGGCGGAAATGACTCGAATTTCTAAAACCCATCTTAATGCTCTTGAAAATCAAGACATAGTTAAACTTCCTGCCGATGTGTACGTACGCGGTTATGTTTATCAATACGCCAAGGTTTTAAAATTGAATCCCGAGCAAGTGGCAACGAGCTACCTCTTGCATTTCAAAAAGTTAAAGAACCAAAAATAATGGCTTCAGAAAAAGATACAGAAACTGAAAATTACACCCTTACTATTTCTGAAAATGACAGGGAAGAATTTAAACGTCTCGACGTGTTTATTACTAGCAAACTGCCTTTTTCCCGATCTACTGTTAAAAGATTGTTTGAAGATGAAGACATTTCAAGTGAAGTTAAGCTGTCTTTAAATAAAATGCCTTCCGCTGGAACAGTGATTGAAATTGAAGTCCCCCCTCCAGTGCCAACTGATATTGTTTCGGAAAACATTCCTCTGGAAATTCTTTTTGAAGATCAACATCTCATCATCCTTAATAAGCCGGCCGGTCTGGTGGTTCATCCAGCTCCTGGTCATTATTCTGGTACCCTGGTTAATGCCATTTTATATCATTGCCCGGATCTGAAAGGGATTGGATCTGAAAGAAGGCCGGGGATCGTTCACCGCCTGGACATGGGTACCTCCGGGGTCATGGTCGTGGCAAAAGATCAGAAGACTCACGAAGGACTTGTCTCTCTATTTTCTATTCATGAAATTGAGCGCAAATACGAGGCCCTGGTTGGGGGGCATCCTGCAGTACACTCAGGAACAATCACCTCAACCATTGGAAGACATCCTACTCACAGGCAGAAAATGGCGCCCAATGTGAGAAATGGAAAAAAGGCCGTCACTCACTACAAGACCATCAAACAATTTGTTGGGGCGGCCCATATGGAGCTAAGACTTGAGACGGGCCGAACTCATCAGATCCGTGTTCATATGTCGCAAATTCTCCACACACCGATCCTCTGCGATCCTGTCTATGGCGGAAGTGATTCCCATCTTAAGCGAGCTCCGGCATCCATTCAGGCAGAGTTAATGAATTATCCCTACCAACTCCTCCATGCCAAGGAACTGGGATTTATTCATCCAATAACCAAGAAAAAACTTCATTTTACGACTCCTCCTCCAGAAATTTTCCTGAAGGCATTAGAGGCTTTCTCCCGCTGAATTTTAGAGC
Source organism: Bacteriovoracales bacterium (assembly GCA_964203555.1). Taxonomy (GTDB): domain Bacteria; phylum Bdellovibrionota; class Bacteriovoracia; order Bacteriovoracales; family Bacteriovoracaceae; genus Peredibacter. Next base: position 3,272 of record CAXNNO010000097.1, on the reverse strand, counting down.
TAGAATAAAAATATGGATGTGACTTTTTCTGAAAAACTTAACTACGGCCGTTTTGAAACCTGGACCACAAAACCGGATATCTCCCTTTTCCATGCAACCCAAGTTCATGGAACGGACATCGTCTCAACTCAAACTCTTCCCTGTGAGGCCGATGGATTATTTAGTTCCTGGACTGATTTAGACCGGCCCCTCGCAATCAAAACAGCCGATTGTCTCCCTATCGTCATTGAAGGAGAGAGCGGGGTTGTGTTTTTACATGCCGGGTGGAAAGGTTTAGCACTTGGTATTCTCGACAGACCCGAGATCGACATGATTAAACCCGTAAGTGTTTATATTGGCCCGAGTATTGGTGAATGTTGCTTTGAGGTCTCCCAGGATTTCAATTTGAATTTTCCTGAAAGTCCTCATTTTAGAAAAGTTGATCATCACTATTTTTTCAACCTTCAAGCTGAGGCCCAAAGTAGGTTGAGAAAAAAATATCCGTCATCACTCATTCAAACATCATCGATTTGCACGTGCTGTGATACTTTGATGAACAGTTACCGAAGAAACAAAACGACTGAAAGAAATTGGAATTTATACATAAAAGGATAATCATATGAACCAGAAAAAGACCCTGACGATGGAGGGGATCACAGGAAAGAATTTCCTTTTCATTTTGAACGCTGTTGCAATGATTGCGGTCAGTATTTATCTCACCACGCATTTTTATGATGTCCTCTACCCGACAAAACTCGGGGGGGCGGGAAGTTTATGCAATATCTCGAACCTCTTTAATTGCGATGCCGCCACTTATTCCAAACTTTCAAACATCGCCGGCGTACCCATTTCGTTTTTTGGAATTATTGTCGGCCTTTTATTTTTATTTACAAGCCTCATGCCCAGTGAAGCTCTGGAAAAAACTTCCAGCGCTGTATCGAAATACAACTTCTTTGGTTGTGTTATCCTCTTGATTTTCTCGATCGTAGCACTGGGTAGCCTATGCCCTTTCTGCACGCTCTACTACGCTCTGTCTGGTATTGCCGCCTTTCTTTTGTGGAAACATGGAACCAATACATGGAGTCCTGATCTGAAGGTTTCTGGACTCTGGGGAGTTGTGCTTCTTATTGGTTCATTTGCCATGTATCAAACGACCAAAGGCAAAGAAGAAGTCACTTCCAAGATAAGTACGAGCATCGTCTCTCAATACAAAAGTCTTGCGACTTTAGGCGAGCCCGATATTGAGTCACCTTATAAAATTCATATGGCGACTTCAAAATGGGAAGATGCTCCGATCCGAATTTCCATATTCTCGGATTTTCAGTGTCCTTTTTGTAAGGTAGTGGCCGACCAGATTCCACAACTCATTAGACGCTACTCTAAGCATATCAATGTCCAGTACATCTTCTATCCTCTGGATGCAAAATGTAATTCAAACATCAAGGGACGCTTCCATCAAGTTGCGTGCGATGCTGCCATGATTGCGGCCTGTGACCCCGCCAAATTTGTTGAAGTGCATGATGAAATATTTGCCAATCAGGATAGACTTGAGAGCGGAGTCCTGAGTGATATTGCCAAAAAACACAAAATGAATGGTTGCCTTGAAAGAGAGGATTTAAAAAATACCATCATTCAATCCATTAATCAGGCTACAAAGTTTAATATCAAGTCGACTCCAACGATTATTTTAAATGGTAAAAAAATTGAAGGAACAATTCCTAACACCCAGTTTTTCGCCATTTTTGATGAAATCCTGAGCGAGAAATAATGCTAATAGAAACTCACTGCCACCTTGATTACCTGAAAGACATGCCTCTGGATGAAATGAGAAAAAAAATTTCAGAGGCAGGTATCTCAAAGGTCATCACGATCGGCGTAGATCCTACAAATCTCGATAAAGTTAAAGATCTCTCAGAGATGTATCCGGAAATCTACTTTACTCAAGGGATTCATCCCCATGATTCCAAGGAAGCAGGCGAGGAAGAATTTGAAAAGATTTCAGCACGTGCTCACCTGCCCAAGATGGTTGCCGTCGGAGAAATAGGCCTCGATTATCATTACAATAATTCACCTCCCGAGATTCAACGCAAAATCTTTGAAAGGCAGCTTAAAATAGCAGTAGATATGGATCTTCCGGTCGTGATCCACACGAGAGAGGCCGATGAAGACACACGCGCCCTTATAAGAGAGTTTTCTCCTCACTTAAAGAGAAAGGGAGTGCTTCACAGTTTTACCTCAAGCATCGAATTGGCAGAGTATGCTATAAGTGAAGGCTTCTATCTGGGTTTTAATGGAATCATTACTTTTCGTAAGGCCGAGAACGTTCAGGACGTTGTAAGAATGACTCCAACGGATAAAATACTTTTTGAAACAGACTCACCTTTTCTCACTCCGGTTCCTCACCGCGGAAAAGAAAACGCCCCCTACTATCTGCCTTTTATTGCGGCCAAGGTCGCTGAACTTAAAAATGTTGATTTGGAGTCTCTTAAAATTCAGGTCTACAACAATTCACTGGCGTGTTTTCCCAAACTCGTCTAGCCCATGATCTTGAGGATCTTCCAAAGGATCGGGTCATGAGGATGCTGGGTCAATAAAAAATCTTTCACAGCGCTAAGCTCAAGAGAATAAAGATCAAGATAATCTGTAGGGATTATTTCAGGAATGCGCCCGTCAATGCGAGAAAAATAAACTTCCAAAACTTTAGTTCGTTCGTATCTTTTCAAAATATCTCGGGGACATTGTACTAAGTTGATTGTTGCCTGATCCTCAGATGGTTTTTGAGAATGCATAAATCCCTTTTAAACATTAAACCAACAAGATTAGATCAGGAACACGACAATTGTGAAAGGACGTTAACACTTATGATCAAAATCTTTGGCTGAGCTTAAGATTAAAATCGCAAGTGGGAAGGTTCTTGTTGTTCATCTGAGCTTTTTTTTAACTAGTCTTCAATTTTCAAGTGACCCAAAATCTTACCCAGACTGGTCTTAGGCTCTGTCTGAGCTTTGAGCTGAGGTCTTGGAGGATCATTTTTTTTTTGGAGCTGACACCACTTCATGATGATCTTCATCTTGAATATAGTCGGGATAAAATGGTAACTCAGACTTGTAAACAATTCGATCCAGATGCTTGATAAATCCTGACCAGTGTCCGGTCATTGAATCGGTTTTTTTAATCTGCACCATCGAGCCCATCTTGGAATCCATGAGGTCAATCAGGTGCACTAAATAGGCCTCAGAAGTTTGAGGAATCTTTGGAGAACCGTACTCATACTCTCCATGGTGGGAAAGTAG
>CAXNNO010000096.1:0-7635 GCA_964203555.1 Bacteriovoracales bacterium | reverse complement strand
CAGAGTTTTTAAAGAATTCAACGCTGGAATTTTTTTCTATAGCAAGCCTTAAGTCCCATTCCGTACGAACGGCAAAACAAATGCGCTTTTCCTTATCTTCCATAATGACCGATGAATAATCATGAGTGAATTTTTCCTCGGTTTTTTTATCCGGAAATTTAAGCCAGCGAACTCCGGCCCATGCCACTGACTCGTAAGTGGCCTCAACTGAGTACTCATCCTCTAGTCTAAATTTAACAACCTCAAATTGAAGTGCGCCCACGGCGCCCATCATTTTTTCGTTGGTAAATTTACGAATGAAAAGCTGAGTGGCACCTTCCTCAGAAAGTTGGGCCAGACCCTTTTCAAGATGTTTTGCTTTCATTGGATCTTTAGCGGTCACCCTCATAAATAATTCGGGTGAAAAACTTGGAATCCCGGTGTAACGGATCAGTTTTTTTCCCATCGAGAAAGTATCACCGATCTGATATTTTCCTGTGTCGTAGAGTCCAATAATATCTCCGGCGAGGGCCTCTTCGGCGATGTCTCTATCCCTTGCCTGAAAAATGAGGGGAGTTGCAATGCGAATGTCTTTACCGGAACGGATGTGAAAAATTTTATCATTGCGATTAAATTTTCCGGAACACACGCGCATGAAGGAAATCCGGTCACGATGCTTTGGATCCATGTTCGCCTGAATTTTAAAAATAAATCCAGTAAACTCTAGATCTGAAGGGTCGATGGTGACTCTCTGTGCTCCCGAATCATAAGGAGCAAGTACCGCTTCACGAGGCCTTGGAGTCGGAGCTATCTGTGTAATGAGGTCAAGTGTTTCTTTGACTCCAAAGTTTTTTAAGGCCGATCCGAAAAACACCGGGGTTTGAATTCCGGCCAGATACTCATCCATGCTGAACTCAGGAATAAGAGTCGTCACCATCTCAAGTTCTTCTTTGAGTTTCTCTACGAGAGGTTGACCAATTTGTAATGCAAGTTCAGGAGAGTTCAGGTCGGTGGCATCGATAAAACTTGGAGCAAAGGGATCTTTTGAATCCTTAAAGCTCAGGATTTTTTTTGTTTTAAAATCGTAGACCCCTTTAAAGTCGACTCCGTTACCAACAGGCCATGTCATAGGAATACATTGAATTTTTAAAATGGATTCAATGTTGTCGAGTAAAGCAAATGGATCCATTGCCTCCCGATCAAACTTGTTCATGAAAGTGACAATGGGAGTATCTCTCATGCGACAGACTTCCATTAACTTAATCGTTTGTGCTTCCACGCCCTTGGCCGAATCAATCATCATGAGAACTGATTCAACCGCTGTTAGCGTCCTGTAAGTGTCTTCAGAGAAGTCTTTGTGTCCGGGAGTATCAAGAAGGTGCAGGGCCCGATCATTGTACTCAAAACTCATCACAGATGAAGTAATAGAGATCCCACGCTGCTTTTCCAGTTCCATCCAGTCGGACTTTGCATAATCACCAGATTTTGACTTAACCATTCCGGCCTCACGGACGACTCCGCCAAACCATAATAGTTTTTCGGTCATAGTCGTTTTACCGGCATCTGGATGAGATATGATGGCGAATGTGCAACGAGGTTTGAAACTCATATTTAGTATCCTAAGAATGTTCAGCTTCAGGGCGTAAAATTGGATATCAGGGAATGTAAGAAATGTATATTAAATACGTCTGTCGCTCTTAAGAATTAATTGAAACTACTGTAAGAAATTTCATGCTTAAAATAGTTTCATGAGGAAGTGGCACGACATTCTTTTTGTTATTTATTTATTTATACCCCTATTCATGGGGTCTTTATCTTACCTGTCTTATCAGCGTCACAAAGAAAAAGAGCTTCGTCATTTGACAGAATTCTGGGCCTCGCAAATTCTTGCGGTTCTTATTATGATGAGTGCCTCTGGAGACGCTAACACTACGGCGGCCCTGGGCATGTTAGGCTGGATCTGGCCTTTAAGAACATTTAAGCTTTTAATGGAAGATTTCTCTGGAAGTAAGGTGATGAATCAATGGCATTTTATTGCCCTTGGTGCGTCGGCATTTATGACCTTTGCCCTGGCGGGTAATGGAGTTACTTTTATGTACTCCACATTGCCTTTTTCCCTGGCAGTTGGGGGAATTGGTTTATTTGTGACGTATGATTCTTTTAAAAAAACTCGTCATGATTATTGCTCGGCCCTTCACAAGGCTTCCTACATTCTTTTTGGTTTGTATTTTTTTAGACGCTTAACATTTTCTTTCTGGGGGGCCGATCCAGATTTTGAGGCATTGGGTTTTACCGCGGAGATTTTTTTTCTGATTGGTTTCGCGGGTTCCGGGCTATCAACTTATCTTGAAATCTTTAAACGACGGCACGATGCTTTTATGGATCAAGTTCTCAAAGAGCGAAGTGATAAGTTTCTTGGCCAGTCGAAATTTTCAGAATTAGGAATGATGTCCGCTGGTATTGCCCATGAGATCAATAACCCTCTGGCCGTTATTCAGGCCAGGACCACACAGCTTTTGAGAATTTATCGAAATCCTGAAAAACAAAAAGAGCTGGCCGAAGGGCTTCAGCAGATTCTTTATACTTCGGAGAGGATAAATAAAACCATCCAGGGAGTGAGAGAATTTGTCCATCAGGATGAAAGTGGTCCTCCCGCTGAGATTACGGTTAAAGACCTCTTTGATGACGTGCTGGCATTCTGTGGTCAGAGGATGAAGAATCATGGAGTTAATTTACGATTTTATGGATTGGAAAACTTCTCGATCATTGGACATAAAATTCAACTTGAGCAGGTGATATTAAATCTTCTCAATAACTCTTTTGATGCCATTGAATTTCTTCCGGATAAGTGGATAGAAGTCAGTTGCCACCAAAAAGATGACAAGATTCAACTTTATTTCAAGGATTCAGGTCGTGGTATTCCACCGGAAATTGCCTCGCGTATGATGGAGCCATTTTTTTCAACAAAAGAAGTTGGAAAAGGGACCGGACTCGGTCTGGCGCTTGCCCAGGGAATAGTTCATAAGCACGGTGGAAAGCTTCATTACCTGAGTCACTTTCCTCATACGACTTTTCTTTTAGAACTTCCTAAAACCATCAGTCAGGAATGGGGAATGCCACTTCATTAAAAATAAAAAGCTGCCCTCACTTTGGAAGGCAGCTTTTTTTATTTTTAAACAGACTCGAGATGCGCCTTTAGAATTTGTTCACATAGATCGCCTGGAGTTGAGGTCCGAAGTTTTTCAGCATCCACTCGGTCAGGAATTATATCCGGGAGCTGAGTCGTGATTTTCTCACTTAAGACCGGATTTTTATTGGCCTGAACCTCATCAACTCTATCAATCGGAGTGAAGTGGGGAACTGTTTTTAAAACTTCCGGATGCTCATTTATTAATTTTAAAATTGTTTCGACCACTTCCGTGAATTGATCCAGTTCTTCCTTGGAGTAGGTTTCAGTTGGTTCAAACATTAATCCGTACTGCTCCGGGAAGGCCACTGTTGGAGCATGAAAGCCGAAATCTAAAAAGAGTTTCCCTATTCTTGCAATGGAGTTGGTCTTAGGTACGCCGGCAGCTTCGATCTTCTTAAATACTTCAGGAGACAGAGTCAGAATGAACTCATGCATGCGCACAGATCCCTCTGCGTGAGATGGGAGAGTGGGGTAGCTCGTAGAGAGTTTCTTGTAAAGGTAGCGTGCCGACAGTACGGCAACCTGGCTCATTTTTCTTACGCCCTCTCCGCCTAAGGCCTTAATGTAAGTATAGGCCCTTATTTTATGGGCAAAATTTCCAAAATGGCGATGAAATGATCCACAAGACTTTGGTGCCTTGACGATATCAAAGCGTCCGTCTTTTTTCTCGATCTGCACACCTGGAATGAAATCAAGTAACCTGTGCGAGACTCCAACGATAGCATCCCCCGGGCCACCGCCCCCGTGGGGAATTGTCCATGTTTTATGGAGATTATTATGAACAGCATCAACGCCCAGCTTATCCAGATCCAGGATACCGGCGATGGCATTCATATTTGCTCCATCCATGTACACAAGGCCTCCGGCATCGTGAATGAGTGAACTCATTTCTTTAAATTGAGTTTCAAAAATTCCCGCAGTGTTGGGATTTGTGACCATCACACCGGCAACTCTATGACCATCTGTCTTAAGAAATTCTTTAATCTGAGAAAGATTCATTTCTCCGTTAGGAAGGGCATCAACAGTGTAGATCCCGTAACTCTTCCCATCCATCACTTTTGTTTCGTATCCGGCCATGGTGGCAGTTGCAGGATTTGTTCCGTGAGCTGATTTAGGAATAATAACCACGTTTCGTTGATCCGCCTCTCCACGATCTCTGTGATAGGCCTGAAACATTTTAATTCCCACGAGCTCACCCTGAGCACCGGCGACTGACTGAGTAACGACTCCGGCCAGTCCAGTGATCGCCTTAAACTGTTCCTGAATTTCGTAAAGGATTTCCAAACATCCCTGAATGTCCTCAATAGGTGCTTCCGGGTGGATATTAGTAAAGCCAGGAAGAGAAGCAGCGTAATCATTAATATAAGGATTGTACTTCATCGTACATGATCCAAGGGGATAGATACCATCATCCGGGGAAAGATTTTGTTTTCCCAGTTTTTCGTAATAGCCAATGATATCTTTTGTGGCCAATTTTGGAATCTCTGGAGCTTCTGTTCTGAGCATCACGGCTGGAATTTTCGGAGGATGAGTGATGTTTTTTGTTTTTTCAAATTGAGAAGCGAAAAAACTAATGAGCACATCCACATCTTTTTCAGTGTGAATATCGCTGAAACTCATGAGTAAAAGGTTTTCCTCGGTGATCTCAGCATGACGATTTGAAACATCCACACCAGTCTGAATGCCTGCGGCACTGGCCTTTTGAATAAATTCTTTCGTATTCACAGGAAGTTTCAGAGTGAATTCATTAAAAAAAGATGAGCTCTTAAATCTTAATTCAACCCCTTCAAAAGTCGTCAGGGCCTCAGCAGCTCTTTCCGCGTGGGCCTTGGAAATTTTCAATGTTTCCTCAAATCCCTCATCTCCGCGTGCCAGCATCGAGGCACCGGCTATGGTTGCAACAAAAGATTGATTGGAGCAGATATTTGAAGTCGCCTTCTCTCTTCTGATGTGTTGCTCGCGAGTTGAAAGGATCAGGGCCTTGCATTCTCTGCCCTTAAGATCATGAGTTTTACCAACATAACGCCCGGCCGTTGAACGGATGGATATTTTATCTTGTTGGTTATAGCGAATTCCAAAAATACCGAGTCCCGGGCCTCCAAAATTGGGGCCAATAGCAAGGTGCTGACCCTCAGCGACCACCATGTCACAGCCCTGAGTGCGCGTACCGAATTTCACCGGTGCCTTAAGACCGCCCTTACCAAGGAGCATAGGATCCACGATACCGATTGACTTGATATTGTTAGTCGAACAAAGATCAACAATTTCATCAACAGATTCAAGATTCCCAAGGTTATTGACCTGAGGGAAAGCAACTGCTGCAACCTGAGGGGTGGTGTTGAGAAGTTTTTTCAAAGCCGGTATGTCGATTTTTCCGCTCTGTGCACTAACTGGAGCGTGGAGAATTTTCATTCCAGTTTCTTTAGCGTGAGTTTCAATCACCGCTATGTCACCCGGATAAAGAGTGTTGGCGACAATAATGGTGGTGGAATCCTTGACCAGACGAAGGGCGCAGTTCATGGCCTCATAAAGGCAAGTCGAGCGATCATAAAGAGAGGCGTTAATGGCCTCAAAACCAGTCAGCTGCGATACGAGGGACTGATAAATCCAAAGCGTTTGAAGTGTTCCTTGTGAGCGCTCAGGCTGATAAGGCGTATAGGCCGTGGTTAGGCCACGAATACCGCAAACAGGCCCAACGACATCAGTGACTTTATATTGGGGAAGTCCGTCTCCTAGAAATGAAATTTTTTGATGATTTCTACCAGCAAGCTCGTTGACATGGGTGATGAGTTCCTCATAGTTCAAGTGCTTTGCCAATGGGACAAAAGGCATTTTCACGTTGTCATCAATGTGGGAATAAAGCTCATCAAGAGATGACAGACCGAGAAATGACAGCATTTCTTGAATATCTTTATCGTCTGCACCGATATAAAAAGGTTTTAATTCCCGCTTTAAATTTGCAGGCCGATAGTTAAGGTCAACATGTGAACTTTTCATGATTATTCCTTCGTCTTCAAAAACTGAGTCTATTTGCCCTTATGGTAGTTCTAAGGCGCATGATTTGTTAAGATATATGAGTTAGAAAAATGCACCGAACCAGTGGATTCGGTACTTTTCCTTTTTATACGTTATGGAATGAACTAAACTAGGCCCTTATGGCACTTCAATTAATTAAAGATGGACGTTCAATTTCTAACGAAGACCGGCAATTTTTTGAGCTAAATAAGTTTTGCTCAGAGAACTCGCTGAGTTTGACATTTGAATGGATTGGCGGTCAATTTTGGCTTCATTCAGATATTCCCAAAGAAAATCCAATTGGAATCGAAATTGATCGGGAACTTGAGAGGCACGAGGAATATTTTAAAAGATCGAGTCTCCACAAAGAGCTGCTGGCCAGAGCGGTGGGAATCAAGGGGGCCTTTCGACCCAAGGTGCTTGATCTGACGGCGGGAATGCTGGGCGATTCAATTTTATTACTCAGTTTTGGGTGTGAAGTTTGGGCGGTGGAGCGTCATCCTGTTATCCGTTTTTTAATTTCGAGTGCTCTGGAGAATTCAACTCATCCAAAATTGTCTCGATTTCACTTCTTGCCCTCAAATGCTTTGGAAGTGATGGAACAAAGGCCTCATGCCGAAGTTATCTATTTTGATCCCATGTTCGAAGACTCCAATGATAAAACTGCTCCCCGTAAAGAGATGCGGATATTCCGGGGAATCGTCGGAAAAGATCTGGATGCACAGGCCGTTTTTCAGAAGGCCCTGGCCCAGTCTGCGAAACGACTGGTCGTCAAACGTCCCCGTCGATCAGTTCATTTGGATCTGAAACCCTCCGTAGAATATATCGGAAAGTCGACTCGATATGATGTGTATTTTTCAGCTCAAAACGATTAAAGTGGTATCCTAATCTGGAGAAATGGGATGACAATCAAATACGACCTATACGCAATCGGTAATGCTCTCGTCGACATGGAGTATGAAGTTCACGATGAGTTTTTCAATAAGCATAAAATCGACAAAGGACTCATGACTTTAGTGGATGAGGAGAGACAAAAGTATCTTCTTGATGCTCTTGGGACTGCTCCTCGTAAACAGCAATGCGGTGGTTCTGCCGCCAACACCGCCATTGCTGCCGCCCAGTTTGGAGCAAGGAGTTTTTATTCCTGCAAAGTGGCCAAGGATCCAATCGGTAATTTTTATTTTCAAGACCTTCTGGACAACAGCGTTCATTCAAATCTTATGCACCAGGATCGCGAGGACGGAACGACGGGGAAATGCCTTGTGCTCATCACTCCGGACGCCGAAAGAACGATGAATACTTTTCTTGGTATCACCTCAACTATTTCCAAAATCCAGGTTGATCCTGACGCCATCAGAAGTTCGACCTACATGTACATGGAGGGCTATCTTGTGGCCTCACCTACTGGCCGGGAAGCAGCTGTCCACGCCAGAAAGATAGCTGAGTCGGCA
>CAXNNO010000095.1:0-7641 GCA_964203555.1 Bacteriovoracales bacterium | reverse complement strand
TTGAAAAAGTGTCTCCAGCGCAAATGGGTGTCATTCGAGACCAGCACTGGTACGGAGGTGTTCCGGCCACCTCGCCCATCAACTCGGCCGTCAAAAAAGAAATCATGGACAACCCCTACCTCACATGGGTTGAAAAAGGAAAATTAAGTGATGATTCCTTCTGGGGTGAGATTCAATATCCGAATGTTGATCATGTAAGAAAAGAGGGACTTGATCTCATCCGAAAAAACCATCAGATACTGGTTTCAGAAATTGAGGAATACCAATCACTCCCTCGTCGCATTCTGGAAAAAGAGGCGCAACTTAGTAAATCGCAGGCAGGGGCCAAACTTCAGGAAGAAATAAGAGTCCTGAAAATACGCCACGAGCATATGGTGAAAAATAAATTCTATCTCACCAAAAAACTCGTGGATGCGATGGTCGATGACCTGATGGACTGGTTCACTAGAGAGCGAACTCTCTTAGGGGATATCAGCTCTCCGGAAAAGCTGGATGAGTATGTAAACCTTATTTCAAAATTTCAAAGAGATCTTGTTTCCATTCACCCTCTTTCCAACGGAAACGGACGCAGTACCAGAGAATTTGCACTCTCCTACGCGCTTATGAAAGAAGGCCTTCCGCCACCAAGGATTATTGATCCCAATGCAGATATTTACAGAAGTCAGGAGGAGTGGAGAAAAATTATAAAGGACGGAATCCTTGCCAGTGATTTTTTGGTGGATGATTTAACTGAGCGTCTGAAATTCAATCTTCCTCTGGAAAACTCCCTCGAAGTTGTGACTCCTTACACTCGCCCACCAGTTAAGATGTCTATTAAAGGCCAGAAAAAAGTCACTCACATGGATGGCGTGGAATACATTGATCCGAAATTTTTTAGGGAAATTATTAAGCGTGAAGTGGCACTGGATCCTTCACTCAAAAATGAATTTAAAGTCAATCCCATCGGGGCCTGGGATAAAGTCCATAAAAAAGCGGAAGAAGTCTTTGCCAAAAACAACCTTTATTACAACCACCCCAAGAAGGGAATTGAACGAGTTGCCCTGGGATATGTGGATGACGATTTTAAACATCTTTACGGGAAACCCAGTTTTAATAATAAAGAGCTTTTCGATTTTAAGATGAAGTCATGGTACTCAGAGGACATTACCTGGAGAGGTATTTCTTCCAAGGTTCATACCAAGTCAGAGTCAGAAATTATTCAGATGTTCTCGGAACTCACCTCCCATAATGCCTCTAATGCGGTTCTTGGAAAATTAAAGGGTAATACAAATCCCGAAATCATTCGAAAGGCGGCCTTAGAGGACTTTGAAAAATACAACAAAGATGTTTTCGGAAATGGTCTGGTTCAAATGGCCAGAGACCACTCAGAGACGGGCCCGATGTATGGAATAAGTTACGGTTACTCGACTTCCAAAAACCGGGATGTCGGTAAGGCCTTTGCGATGGGGGCCATGGTGGTCGGTGAATATGGTGCCCATAAAACTCCGGAACTTCAGGCCCTCTTAAAATCTCGCGTGCTGGTGGGAGCGCGGCGAGCGAATAAAGATGTCGACCTGGGAAGATTGAAACAGGTGAGAGAAGAATTTTCTTATAAGTATGGGCGTCAACAAGAAGTCATGGGAATTGGGGCCAGTGACCCCGATGCGATTACCATCGTGCAAACAATTGATGCCCAGGGAGAAGTCACTCTTTCCTACCTTCGAAATAAAAATAATCCCAAAGAAATTCTAGTGGTCAAGGGGAACATAGATCCGGACGCAACACCAGGACCAGAGCAAGTGATAAAAACCATCAGACTTGGTTCAAACTAAGCATACAAATCTCAGACAACCAACACTGGGCCCTACCATAGGGCCCTTTTTTTTGCGACAATCTCCACATGAAAAATTTGTGCTGGATAAGAAGAGACCTAAGAACACACGATCATGCTGCGATGTCTCAAGCTCTTGCGAGCGGAGAAACAACCCTGGTGTTTGTTTTTGACCGGCATATTCTCGAAAAACTTCCCCATAAATCTGATAAAAGGCTCACTTTCATTTATCAATCCCTTCAGGAAATGGAAGGAGAGATTCAAAAGAAAGGTTCTTCGATCATTATTCGTTTTGGGGACCCCTCTGAGGAAATTCCCAAACTCGCTCAGGAGTTGAAAGTCAAAAAGGTTTTCACCAACCGCGACTATGAACCCTATGCCAAAGAGCGGGATTTAGAGGTTGGAAAAAAGTTGGCCGCAAGTGGAATTGATTTTGAACAATTCAAGGATTCTGTTTTTTTTGAAAAGCATGAAGTTCTCACCAATCAGGGAGGAATTTACAAAGTCTTTACTCCCTACAAAAATAAATGGATCGAAAAATTTGAAAGTTCAGGAAAAATCATTCCCGATTATGACTGCGATTTAAAGCGTCTCTCGAAGTTTTCTAATCCAAAAAATATTTTAGAACACAACTGGTACCAGGAGATTGGATTCACTGAAGATCCCTCTCCGCTCAAGCCGGGTACGAAGGCGGCCTTTAAGCGCCTGAAGGACTTTGATGCGAGAATTAACGACTACGATGAAGCAAGAAATTTTCCGGCCATTCAAGGGACTTCCCTTCTCTCTGTTTATTTACGACACGGAAATATCTCAGTCCGCGACATGCTTCGGGAAGGAACATCCCACCGCTCTCAAGGGGCCCGGACGTGGGTGTCAGAAATCATCTGGAGAGATTTCTATCAAATGATCCTGGATTCTTTTCCTCATATCGTTCACGGCGCATTCAAGCCTGATTATGATCAGATTAAATTTCCGGGTGGCAGTAAGGAATTTTCTGCCTGGGCCGAAGGTCAGACGGGGTATCCGCTTGTTGATGCAGCAATGCGCTGTCTGAATCAAACCGGAATGATGCATAACCGTCTACGCATGGTTGTGGCCTCATTTTTATGTAAAACCCTTTTGGTTCACTGGAAACAGGGCGAGAGCTATTTCGCGGAAAAACTTCTCGACTTTGACCTCGCGGCCAACAACGGAGGCTGGCAGTGGTCATCGAGCTCGGGCTGCGATGCCCAGCCGTATTTTCGAATATTTAACCCCTATTCTCAGAGCGAAAAGTTTGACCCCAAGGGTGAGTTTATCCGCCAATGGGTACCGGAATTATCGAAACTGAATGCAAAAGAGATTCACAAACCTGACCCCTTGCTCTCAAGTAACTATCCGCGACCTATCGTGAGCTATGAGCTTAATCGTAAACGTTGCCTGGATCTGTACGCAGTCGTTAAAAAGTCCTGAAAAAAGCATTTCAGACCTGACAAGTTGTTAAAATATGCTAGATTATTACTGTAAATCTAAAGACATAAATCACTATTCTTTTCAATAAAGGGAGCTCGTGTTGTATGATGACAAATGCTGTTAGTCATTACTTTCGGTCTTCTATTGGTAGAAAGCACTTGGTTGCAATCACTGGACTCCTTCTTTGCGGGTTTCTCGTTGGTCACCTTTCAGGTAACTTTTTATTGATGGTTGGTCCTGATGCCTTCAATCTTTACGCTCACAAGCTAATGAGTCTCGGGCCACTTCTCTATGTCATAGAGTCAGCTCTTGCCTTCATTTTTATTCTTCACCTCTATCTGGCGATTCGTCTCAACCTTGAAAATAAAAAGGCCGGGGGGAAGTATCAGATGAAAAAGTGGACCGGCCGAGGGATCACCGTCATGTCCGCAACGATGCCTTACACGGGTGTGATTCTTCTCATCTTTTTGATTCTTCATTTAAAGAATCTGAAATTCGGCACCCATTACAATATTGAGGTCGATGGGATTCAGATGAGGGACCTTTATCGAACAACCCTGGAGTATTTCCAGAATCCATTAAATGTCGCCTTATATGTTGTCTCTATGACTGCAGCAGCTCTTCATACAGCGCATGGTTTCGGATCCGCTTTTCAATCCCTGGGTCTCAATCATCCAAAGTATTCGAAAATAATTAAAAATCTAAGCTACCTGTATGCCGTTCTGATTGGTGGAGGCTTTGCCTTCCTTTCAGTCTGGGCCTACTTGAAGGGAGTGTAACATGGGTTTTAACCTCGATTCAAAAACACCTACTGGTCCTCTTTCCGAAAAATGGGAAAAGCATAAATTTGAAATGAAGCGTGTAAACCCCGCTAACAAGCGTAAGTTCACGGTCATCGTCGTTGGTACCGGACTTGCCGGAGGATCTGCGGCCGCGACTCTGGCCGAGCTTGGTTACAATGTTCTTTCATTTTGTGTTCAGGATTCTCCACGCCGCGCTCACTCGATTGCTGCCCAGGGTGGTATCAACGCTGCTAAAAACTATCCTAATGACGGTGACTCAGTTAAAAATCTTTTCTACGATACAATCAAGGGCGGTGACTACCGATCTCGTGAGGCCAATGTTTATCGCCTGGCAGAAGTTTCAAACAACATTATTGATCAAATGGTTTCTCAGGGAGTTCCTTTTGCTCGAGAGTACGGCGGCTATCTTGATAACCGCTCGTTCGGTGGAGCTCAGGTTTCCCGGACATTCTATGCTCGCGGACAAACCGGTCAGCAGCTTCTTCTTGGTGCCTACTCGGGCATGATGAAGATGGTGGCAAAAGGTAAAATAAAGCAGTTTAGCCGACGTGAAATGATGGATCTTGTTATCGTCAACGGAAAGGCACGCGGGATAATCGTTCGTAACCTTATTACCGGTGAACTTGAAAGATATGCCGCTGATGCAGTTCTTCTTTGCTCAGGAGGATATGGAAACGTATTTTACTTGTCGACCAACGCCAAAGCTTCGAACGCTTCAGCAGCGTGGCGATGCTATAAGCGCGGTGCTGGCTTTGCTAATCCATGTTTTACTCAAATTCACCCGACCTGTATTCCGGTTCACGGTGATTATCAGTCGAAACTGACTCTCATGTCTGAATCTCTTCGTAACGATGGTCGTGTTTGGGTGCCTAAAAAACCTAATGATAATCGCAAAGCATCTGAGATCCCGGAAGATGAAAGAGATTACTACCTTGAGCGCGTCTACCCTTCTTTCGGAAACCTTGCTCCCCGGGATGTTTCCAGTCGTCAGGCGAAATTTCGTTGCGACGAGGGTCTTGGAGTAGGCCCCACGAAGCAAGCGGTTTACCTTGATTTCCGTGATGCCATCAAGCGCGACGGACGAGACACGATTGCCGGAAGATACGGTAATTTATTTGAAATGTATGAAAGAATCACCGGAGAAAACCCTTATGAAACTCCGATGATGATTTACCCTGCCGTTCACTACACCATGGGTGGCCTCTGGGTGGATTATAATCTTCAGTCAACGATTCCAGGATTGCACGTTCTCGGAGAAGCGAACTTCTCTGATCACGGAGCAAATCGCTTAGGTGCATCCGCACTTATGCAAGGCCTTGCTGATGGCTATTTTGTCGCTCCCTACACCATCGGAAACTACCTTGCCTCGACGACTCTTGAAAAAGTATCCACCGAGGACAATGCTTTCAAAGATGCAGAACAGGCCGTCATGCTTCAAACGACCAAACTCCTTTCCATTAAAGGAAAGAGAAGTGCCACAGATTTCCACAAGGCCCTGGGTCATTATATGTGGGATTACGTTGGTATGAGCCGAAATGAAGCCGGACTTAAAAAGGCGATCGACGGGATCAGAAAACTTAAAGAAGAATTCTGGCAAGATGTGAATGTTCCTGGTGATGCCGGCAATTTTAATATCGAACTTCACACTGCGGCCCGAGTTGCAGACTTTCTTGAACTCGGAGAACTCATGGCACTCGATGCTCTTGAGCGCAATGAATCTTGTGGTGGCCACTTCCGTGAGGAATACCAAACTCCGGATAACGAGGCCAGACGGGATGATGAGCATTTTACTCATGCGGCCGTCTGGGAATATACAGGTTCCGGTTCAAGTCCAATTCGTCATAAAGAAGAATTGGCCTTCGAAAACGTTAAACTGGCAACTCGTTCATATAAATAATTGAGGAGCGACTTATGGCATCTACAAACAATATGACACTCAATCTGAAAATTTGGCGTCAGAAAAATAATAACTCAGACGGTAAACTTGTTGATTATCGCGTGGAGAATGTGTCCCCTGACATGTCTTTTCTCGAGATGATCGACGTACTAAACGAACAACTGGTTAAAAAAGGTGAAGACCGCATCGCTTTTGATCATGACTGTCGTGAAGGAATTTGCGGCATGTGCTCAATGATGATTAACGGTAAGGCCCATGGTGGTTACAAAAACACCACGACCTGCCAGGTTCACATGAGACTTTATAAAGATGGTGACACCATCGTGGTTGAGCCATTCCGTGCGAGTGCATTTCCAGTGATCAAGGATCTCGTCGTTGATCGCTCGGCCATTGATAAAGTCATGGCCTCTGGGGGATATATTTCAGCGAACACGGGTAACGCTCCCGACGCCAACTCTATCCTTATTCCAAAGCCGATTGCAGATGAAGCGATGGATGCAGCGGCGTGTATCGGTTGTGGCGCTTGTGTGGCCTCTTGTCCGAATGGATCCGGGATGCTCTTCATGGGGGCCAAGGTTTCTCAGCTTGCCCTTCTTCCTCAAGGATCGGTCGAGTCTCCTAAGCGTGCCATGAACATGGTTCAAACTCATGACGTTCTCGGGTTCGGAAATTGTACGACTCATGCAGAATGTGAGGCGACTTGTCCAAAGGGCATTTCAATCGAACATATTGCCCGCATGAACCGTGAGTATCTGAAAGCAGCTTTTACCTATAACGAGAAAAAACGCTCTGAGGGCGGAGCTTAATTAATTGTTTTCCACCAGGTCGCCCACGTGGCGATCTGGTTATTGTTTAATAAATCGTAAAGTACGGATCCAATGCTTCTGAAACCTTCGAAGCCTCTTCGGCCGATCCGGAAATCTCTTCATCCTTAAACTCATCCACCACCTGTTGCAAGACACCTGATTCCAGAGCGCCAACAAAAGATAAAATCTTTCTTTGATTAACATCTTCGTTATAAAAGGCGACATAAATCCCTCGACCATCTGGAATATCAAGATTGATGATTTCTCGATCAAGAACCATTAAAAAAGAAATTTTATTCAAAATGGATGGATTAACTCCCTCGTTTCCGAGAAGGATTGCTGACTTAAGTTTCCATACTTTTTCATCGGCAAAAAAGATGAGGGATTTATCCTCATGCAGGACTCCCAAAAAGGGCGAAGGAGTTTTACAAAAGTCCAAAGTCTCAGGACTCACGCATTTGGGCAGTTCCATCATGGTGTTAATTGTATTTCTCTTGATCAAAACGCTGCGATTAATTCTATAACCCATAATATCGGTATCAATTTCATCATCTCCCTTAATCTTCGTTTTCATCTTATTAACGATGGTATCTCTTTTAACTTTTTTATTTTTCAGGTTCCACGCCTTATTCCCGAAGAAGCCAAGAACAACTATGACCAATCCGATAATGAGAATATAGAAATGCCTGTTGGCCTCTTCTTTTTTCCTTCTTTCCTCAATCGCTTTTTTTTGGAGAAGTAATTTTCTCTTCTCCTGCTCCGCTTTAAGCTTGGAATGTTTAAAATCTTCCATTGAAATGACCTGGGTCTTGTCATGATTAGAGACAATGCCCGGAAGAGCTGTTTTTGAGGCTTCAAGCTCCATGTAATCAT
>CAXNNO010000094.1:0-7645 GCA_964203555.1 Bacteriovoracales bacterium | reverse complement strand
TTTTCAGCACTGACAAGACACTCAATCCAGAGCAATGCGCCTCAGAGGCACAAAGTGATATCGGTGAATATATCAAAAATAAAGGGATTGAATCTCTGGAAGAAAAGTTTTCAAGCTTTGATCCTGAACAGGTGAAATTCACGTTCAGGGAAGTTCTTCTGGCGACTTTTGATCAGTTTTGGAAAGACCATCTCCTGGCAATGGATCATTTGAAGGAGGGTATTAATCTTCGTTCGTATGGCCAGAAAGACCCGCTTGTCGAGTACAAGAGAGAGGCCTTCACTATTTATGAGAACATGAAATATGCCATCAAAAAGGCCGTCGTTGAGAGAGTGTGTCACATTAAACTCATGACGAAAGAAGAAATTGAAGCGGTCCATAGGGAGCAGGAAAAGATTCTTGAGGCCCAACTCAAGGCACATCAAGAAGCAGAGGCGAGCAAAAATTTTGCAGAAGAAAAAAAGATTATTCGTGCTTCCGTCAAATCAGGGCGAAACGATCCTTGTCCATGTGGATCAGGTAAAAAATTCAAGGTCTGTCACGGAGCTTAACATTGAGTAATCAAAAGAAGGACTTTACCAGGATAGAAGATCTGGGAGAATTTATTCACGAGCTGAATGACGAAAGTCATTTTAATAGTGAAGAAGAAGCGTTGCCAGAAATCCCGGATCTCCCTCTTGAGGATGAAGGGTCTTCTTCTCTGGATTTTGCAATAACTGAAGAATTTGTTTCACCGGATTTTGAGACAAATTCTTTTGAAGCTTCAGCTGATTTTAGTCCTTCCGAATTTTTAACATCTGACTCATTTGACTCCGAACCAAGAGAATTCTCTTCAGACCCAATTGTTTCCTCCCAAGAAGACGTCACAAGTGGTGACTCATTTACCTTCCAGGAACCGGAAAATGCTCCTGAAGAATCAGAATTTAAGGCGCCGGAGAATTTTGAAGATCTAAAAACATTCTCCGAAAATTCCTCACTTGTAGGAATGGCAACAGAAGGCAATCCCTCTTTTAGTATCCTTTTAAAAAACGTCCGCTACATTGAAGACGTGAACGATATCTTAGGTCTCTTAAGAGAATTTAAAATGCTGGCGGACTCCGAGGATCAGACCAGAGCACGTCTAATGAGGGGGATGCTTCTTATTCCGAGAATCTCTGAATACGCCGCCATTTATTTGTGTCATAAACTTCGTCGCCTCGATATTGATATCTTGACCGGCCTCTCAGATGAAATACATCCACCTAAGCATCAGGAAAGGCCCGAGACGGGCATTATTTCTAAGTACAACCTTTATCAAAACCAGAGCCACCAATTTAATTTTGAAAACCCTAAATTGGAGATTTCTCACATAATTGTTGCCGCCACGTCTACTCTCGAAGGCCATCAAGTCGTGCGATATCTCGGAGTGGCGTCGGAACATAAGATGCTTGAGAGTAGTGTTGTGGAAGACGAAAATTCCAGCGAAGTGTCCTCCCACTATCACGAACTGGCGCAAAAATTAAAGGCCCATGCCCTTAAGTCAAACTCAAATGCGGTCGTTGGAATTAACTACCAGCTGACTCCCATTCCCTCAGAATTCGGCATGGGTGGACACAAATATCGCCTCACTTGCACGGGTAATTTGGTATGGGTTAATAAGTTATGAAAGAATATGAAGTTGTCATTGTTGGTGGTGGAATCAATGGATGCGGATTAATTCGTGATCTCGCCTTAAATGGTGTCTCCACGCTGATGATTGATAAGGGTGACTATTCCGCCCAAACCTCCCAAGGCTCTTCAAAGATGCTTCACGGGGGAATCCGGTATCTGGAAAATTTTGATTTTGGTCTGGTTCAAGAGGCCCTCGAAGAAAAAAATTTGTGGCTCAAGCTGACTCCGCATTTATGTTTTGAGCGCGTTTTTTACCTCCCGCTATATAACTATTCAAAGTACAAACCTTTTATGCTCAAGGCCGGTTTGTTTCTTTATGATTTTTTATCACATTTCCAGAATCGACCTCATGGAATGCTGTCTGCGTCTGAAACGCTCGAAAAAATACCCTCTCTTGAACCGGCGGGACTTCTTGGGGCCGGTAAATATTACGATGGAATTGTGGACGATGCTAAGTTATCTCTTGAGTGTCTTTACGATGCTCTTTTGGAGCCATGTGCGGACGCCTTAAGTTATCATGAAGTCACAAAGACACATAAGACTGCCGATGGTTATGAAGTAACACACAGATCGGTTTTAACCGGCAAAGAAGTGACGATTAAAGCAAAGATCGTTGTCTTCACCACGGGCCCATTCACCGATAAACTCCTTCCCCATCTTGGCATTCCCTGGACCCCTCAGATGGTTTTATCAAAAGGAATTCATTTGTGGCTAAGACCCGGATCAATTCAGGTGAAGGGATCAGTCGTTCTTACGACTAAAGATAATCGAGTGGTATTTGTCATCCCTCAAAGAGATGCCATTCTCGTTGGAACAACTGAAACAAAAGTCACCGAAGAGATCTTTGATATTCAGGCGACGGACAAAGAGGTTAAGTATTTAACCGGAGTTCTTCGTCAGTACTTTCCTCACTCGGAACTCAATGAGGACTCCATTATTTCAACTTTTGCAGGCGTGCGACCACTTGTCAGACAGGAAGGAACCCACGAAGCACTAGGGAAAGTCAGCCGTTTTCATAAAATTTTCCGTCCTGATCAATTCTCTTACGTCCTTCTCGGAGGGAAATACACAACCTTTCGTCGAATGACTCAAGAACTCGCTCAGGAAATCGTCCCCCGTTTGGGCCACCGTTATGAACCCAACCTGACCTTAAATTCCATCAGACAAATATCCATTATGCCCACCTTTGGTGAGCAACCAAAACTGACTATGCCTATGGTTAAGAACATTATTCAACAAGAGAGAGTTACCACTTTTGATGATCTCATAAAAAGAAGATTGTCCCTGATTGAAGAACCTTCCAAGTTAAAGGATGTCATGGGCATTCCTGTCGAAGAAGTGAGGGCCCTGTTTGAATCCCGAAGTTAAATTAGAATCTTTTTCCTAACCCGATCATAAAACGTGGGCCGCTTACAATTTTGTTAAATTTATTCGTCTGATCATCGGCATCATAGGTCTCGGTTCTGGAGTAGTAATCCAACAGGACACGAACGCCTAGCCCATCTGCTGAGTAATATTTGTAACCAAAGCCGAGGGAAAATCCTTGTGTCCCACCGTTTGCTGACAATTCATTAGTCGCCCCTCCGCCCTCGGTGCCGGAAGTGTAGCTCGATTGAATTGAGCCCAGATTGAAGCTGAAGTGAAAGTACGGAATGAAATCCAGCGTGGTGCTCGGAAGCTTGGTCGGGTGCCAGTTGGCACCAAAAGAGAACTCCGTTATTTCATTGCTTGAAGTTGAACCATTATAGACCTGATTATTAAGCCTCATGAGATTGAGGTTTCCCACCAGACTGAGATTTGAATACCATTCACGCTCTTTTAATGGATAGAGCTCTCCCCCAAGTCCTATGTGGTGATAGCTTTGTGAACTATTAAAGGCATCGGTACCTGAATCTTTTTGAGTTTTAGCACTAAGCCCGGAGATATTGACCATACCAAATATTTCAACATCTTTATCAGTAATGATCACTGGGCCCAGGACCTCTACACGACTCCTATCAAACCCCTCTGCATCGGACCCCAGATTTTCCGGAAGGTCACTCGCCCCTTCTGCCAAAGGAATTCCCAATTGCATCGGATCCCCTGAGGCAACAGAAGGAGTATCTTCTTCAACTAAGGCCTTTGTCTCATCTTTAGTCATTTTGACCGGAGGAGTGATTTTAATACTCATAACTGAATCATTTATCATGAAATCAGCGTTGACCAATCGATAGACAGACCAAACCGAACGAGAGGGGGACACCTGCACGCAGACAGCTCTGGCGACAATCCCCGAAGTCACAACAAATTTGGCATGATCCCCTTCAACTAAACCATCTTCAGTTCCTCTATTAATCATGATCGTTTTGCGCGTCTCGGACGTTCGAATAATTCGAACTGTAAGTTTCTCATCCACCTCCAGGGCAAATGCGTTGGCGCTCATGACAAAAATAATGGCCAAAAAAATCTTCATTGTTCCCCTTAAAATGAATGGGCCAGTGCAAAGTTCATTTTGCCTTCCACTAGACTGGTCTCATCCGGAAGTAGCGATCCAAATTGACTCTGCTCATATCTATTCAATTGTAACTCTTCCAAGCTAAAAGCTATACGCAATCCGAATTTATTTTTAAAATTATATCTCACTCCCCCTCTTAATCCCGGGAGACTTAGAACTGTATAGTTTGATTTCTCTCCCAAAGATGGAGACTCTGCACTGGCTGTTCCACTTCGAATGTAGGTACCAATAAAAAGAACAGCTGCCTCAATTGTATGAGGTGGATAAATGGGATACCAGTTAAGACCGGCCGAGAGAGAAATCTCATCGATTCTGGTATTATAGTTTTCGGATTCAAGAGCGGTTTTGTTGGAACGAAAAGAACCATTTAAGGTAAATCGTTCAAGTGTTTCATGCTTTAAAAAGGGAGTCGCTTCCAGATCCACATCAACTGAATAGGCCCCTTCCCTTCTGTAACCTGAATCTTTTTCAGTTTGAGCATCGGTCAGATTCAATCCCGTCCCAAAATAGACTGAGTATCTCCCAGGGTCAGTCATGACATAAAGACGACGCTTATTTTCCTGCAGCACGGAGACTTTATTTAAAACCAATTTCAATTCTTCATCTGAAAAATCCTCCGGCCAGTTTTCCCCTTTTTCAAGTATCTTCTGGTAAAGCTTTTCATCCTCAATTTTCTTTTTTGATTGATCGAGAAGATTATTTTCATAATCTGTTAGGGAACTCTTTTTTCTGAATTCATTGGAATCATCCGACTTCATTTGATCTTTGTAGAATTTATCGTAATTAAAATCGGGATCATTTATTTTTTTCAAATACGCCGTCACGAGCTTTTCAAAAGTAACAAGTCTGAGCTTCTTGCGAAAATCATCTGCATGAGGACTCTTGTAAAGGGCAGTCCTGTACTTATCGTTTTTAAACCTCGCCCAACCTTCGACATCAACAAGATCAATATCGTTATCTGAGCGATACTCACCCTCATGAAGCTGCACAATTTCAGGATACTGAGATTTGAGTTTAGAAAGTTGATCCTTACCGTGAGACAGGGTTTCTTGAGTCTGGAGCGCAATTTTATCTTTTTCCGTTATGAGACTCGTTCTTCCCAATCGCGGATCCCTTCTGCCCGAAAGCATCTGAGACTCTGTCAGGAGTAAATACGATTCCCCTTTTACTAAAAGTTCCGAATTATAAATTTTGTAAAAAATCCAGACTGAGTGGCCGGTGCTGATTTTAATATTTCTCGCCCTCGCAACCGGCACAAGTTTCAGATCGCGTGCGTCAAGGCTTCGAATCTCCTTAAGAACAACTGCGTAATCTCTCTCTTTAATGCCATCGTGAACACCTAGATTAAATAGCGCCGATTGGCCTGAACTGGATTGTCCCAAGAGCCTGGCACCACTTAAGGCCCAAGAATCAGCTGTGACCAGCAGCAGTATCAAATTGATCAACAACCCTTTCACTAAGTTCATGAAAATATTGTGACAAAGAATCAACGTGATGAAAACACTCAATTTAAGCGGAGATTCGTAGGACCACTTCAGCGTTTTAACTCCTTGATAAAGCATTGCAAAAACTCTATAAACAAGAGGACTAGATTAAAAAGGAAATGACATGAAACGCAGACGCGAAAAAATCACCTATAACTACGAGTGCTCACTCTCCGGCGAACAATTTACAACAACTGGAAAGGCCCCGCATCCTAAGGACCTTCTTACTGTTAAGGCCTTTTACGAAATGAATCCCGATAGAGATGATCGCCCGGTCATTATTAAAAAGAAATTAGGCATTCCAGAGACAAAAGAAGAAAAACACTAAGAGGACATTGTGGAAACTCGTAAAGTCATCATCATCGGCACAGGCCCCGCTGGTTTAACTGCCGCTATATACGCTGCCAGGGCAGATCTTAGGCCACTCGTTCTTGAAGGTCACGAGCCTGGTGGTCAGTTAACTCTCACCACTGAAGTTGAAAATTTTCCAGGTTTCGAACACGGTGTGATGGGGCCCGAGCTCATGGGCACAATGAAAAAACAGGCGGCCCGTTTTGGTGCCGAGTTTATGTCAGTGATGGCCACAGATGTTGATCTATCAAGTCGTCCCTTCACCATAACAACCTCTCAGGGTCACTCTTACCTTGCTGAGACTGTGATCATTTCGACAGGTGCCTCGGCCAAGTGGCTCGGTCTGCCGAATGAGAAAGAACTTACCGGTCGAGGCGTCTCAACATGTGCCACTTGCGATGGATTTTTCTATCGGGACAAAATTGTTCACGTTGTTGGTGGTGGAGATACCGCCATGGAAGACGCCACGTTTATTACAAAGTTTGCAAAAAAAGTTTATATCGTTCATAGAAAAGATACTCTTCGCGCATCCAAACCGATGCAGGAGAGAGCATTTAATAATCCTAAGATTGAATTTATCTGGGACTCGACCGTGATTGAAATTAAGAGCAACGAAAATGGTGTTAATGGCATCGTCGTTGAAAATCTCAAGACCGGTCAGACCCATCACCGTGACACCGATGGCCTTTTCTATGCCATTGGACACAATCCTAATACTTCCTTTCTCAAGGGTCAGTTGGATCTAGATCATCATGGATTCATAGCCACCAAAAACGGTCCAGAAACCAATATCCCGGGGATTTTTGCCTGCGGAGATGTCCAGGACTCTTACTACCGGCAGGCCATTACCGCTGCTGGCTCAGGCTGCCAAGCGGCCATAAAAGCAGAGAGATATCTAGAGGGCCACTAAGTGGTTCCACTGATTAGTCGATTCAGATCGCACTTTTTATCTTTTTACCAGCGACATAGCACGCTCGTTTCTATTCTCATGTTTTGTCTGGGTTTTTTAATCGATATTCTGACCATAAGTCGGATCTATAGTTTACGTGGGCTCATTCAACAGGGCGTTTATCTTTTGATCCTCGGAATTCTTTTAGTCCTTGAGATAAGACATCAAAGTGGCCTTCTACAATTATCAGATCGAACAAAAAAATGGTGGGATTATCACAATCTCTTTATCCATTTTCTATTTGGGTCTCTCTTATCCCTCTATACAATTTTTTACTACACTTCCGCCTCGGCCATAGCGAGTTTTATTTTTATTATTCTCCTCGCTGGACTCATGTTTGCCAATGAAATGGCCAAGATCAGGGCCGTGGGTTTACCGATCAGGATCATTCTTTTCACAATCTGCACTCTCTCTTTCTTTTCTTTTTTCTACCCCATTATTTTTGGAAGAGTTGGAGTCTACCCTTTTTGGTTGGGATTCCTGAGTTCTCTTGGTCTCATGGCCTTCATCTGGTTTCTTCATTTCAGTAAAATACAAAATTTAAAAAACAAAGTGCTGATACCGGCCCTTGGTGTTCACCTTCTTTTTCTCCTGAGTTATTACACTTCTCTCATCCCCCCTGTGCCTCTGGCCCTAAAAAGAATTGGCATCTATCATTCGGTAGAGAAAAGAGATGGTAAGTATATTGGAAAATACAGACCGGATTCATCCCAATGG
>CAXNNO010000093.1:0-7655 GCA_964203555.1 Bacteriovoracales bacterium | reverse complement strand
AACAATCTTGCTCTCAATGTGGGATCTCTTGCCTTCATGGTGCCACTGGCCGTTTCTGCCGCCGCGGGAGTGAAAGTCGGGCATGCTTATGGTGAAAGAAATAAACATGCCGTTCTTATCTATTCTCAGGCAAGTCTTTTTCTTTCTTTTGTCTTTGCATTATTAATGGGTCTAACTTTCTATTTGTTTCCTCATGCTGTGATCTCTCTATACACTGATGATGTTTTGGTCTTGGATTGGGCAAAAAAACTACTCTTCTGGGTGGCATGCTTTCAACTCTTTGATGGAGCACAGGTAACGATCTCGGGCATATTACGTGGTCTCTCCATCACTCGTGCCGCTTCGATTTCGATTTTTATCGGCTATTGGGTGATTGGCATACCATTGGGATTTTATCTCGGATTTTATGGGGGGTATGAGGCCCAGGGATTCTGGATTGGTTTGGCGACTTCACTTGCCGTTGTTTCTTTAATGCTGGGGCTGATCCTCAGGCAAAAAATTCAGGCCCTCATTTTCTGAGGGCCTCGGATCAATGATCAGTAGAAATCTCCATTACCTTTAACAATTGTATGATTACATTGATGTTTCAAAACACCACCGAAAACTCCAAAGAGTGGTCTTAGCCAGAACTTTTGGCGATGAATCTTATAAAAGCGAGGTACCACGACAACTGCCATTTCCTTGGAGGGGACATCTCTTCTGACTGTTTTGACCTTGAAGTGTCCATTGGCATCGATATTTGAATAGCTATGGCCTTGCTCCTGGCCTTCATAATAGCTATAGGGATGAATATACCAGCGATTTGTTTTTACATAAAAAACAACTTTAAATTTTTCAAACGATGTTGATGGCAAACCAACGATGTGCCCTTTAATGTGGGAGTTTTTCACAATCTCGTCCACTTTGACTTCTGTATTTCTACATTCATTGTGATATTCGTGGAGGATCGCTCGGCTTTCATCGACAGCAAAAGCTTTCAAGGTAAAAAGAGACAGAATAAGGAAGGTCAGAGTATTCATAAAAAATCCTTTGGATAAGATTTTTTTATTCTCTCAGGACTTAAGAGTGGTTACAATCAAAGGCTAGTTTTGCCCTGAGGGTGTTAATGATTGATCAAATTGTTCGGAAATTGGAAAAAGAGGGTGTGGCCCTTATCCCAAATTTTCTTGATGCGTACGGATTACAGACCATTCATGATTTTTTTGAAAAACAGCATACTTCCTTCCAGGCCGCCCGGGTTGGAGCGAATGAAAACAAAAAAAGAATAGAGAGTATTCGGGGTGATTTAACTTATTGGCTTGATCCCCAGGCCCCGTCCGGATGCTTTCTTCCGGTAATTGATTTTTTAAATAACCTCAAAGAAAAAATGAATCAGGAATTATTTATGGGCATTCAGGATTATGAATGTCACCTTGCCTACTATCCTCCTGGCAGTTTTTATCAAAAGCACAGCGATATTTTTAAAAAAAATTCAACAAGAAAATTATCATTCATCTTTTATCTCAATCAGGACTGGAATGAAGCCTATGGCGGAGATTTGGTCCTTTATGATGAGGCGGGAAAGGTCGTGGAAAATATTTATCCCATGCCAGGTTCATTCGTGTGTTTCCTAAGTCATGATTATCCCCATGAAGTGAAGCCTTCAACCCAAGAAAGACGAAGCCTGACGGGCTGGATGCACACAAAAATGATTTATTGAGGTTTGTATGACATGTCTCTTATGCGACAGGATTCAAGATTCAAGACAAGGAACATTTCCTTTTCAGGTCCACGAATTTGAACATAGTTTTCTCTATTTGGGGGAGCATCAGTATTATCCTGGCTACTGTGTCCTGGTGACGAAGGATCACTTCAGAGAAATGACGGATATGCCCGACAAGATCAGGCAGGAACTTTTCCAGGAGATGATGCAGGCCCATACGTGGATTCAGGAAATCTTTCGGCCAGAAAAAATGAACATGTGCAGCCTCGGAAACGTAGTGGGTCATGTCCATTGGCATTTTTTTCCACGCTACGCAGATGATGAGCATTTTAAAAATCCACCCTGGCTTCAGATGCAGCATTTTGAATCTGCCAAAGTGACTGGGCAGCAAAGAGATGAATTGATTCAAAAAATACGAACCCACATTGACTCCCACAAGGCCTAGGTCAGTCTTTTACTTAATGTCGTCATTAGAAAAAATAATGATTGCCAACCAATTGGCCGCCAAGTTTCAATCTAAGAGCAAAAACTTTAAACATGGATGTGTATATGAAGTTTGCCATCATCTTTTTCTTAATGAGTCTTCCGGGATGGGCGAAGTGGAGTGTGTCGACTTACAATATAAGAAATTTTGATAATGATGGCGGAGCAGGCCGCACGGATCTTGTGCTACTCGGAAAAATTCTTCACGATGTGCAAAGTGACGTTATGGGCTTTCAGGAAATTGTTAATAAAGACGCTTTCGGAAAGCTGGTCAAAGCAAATCTCAATGGCTACGAATACAAGCTTTCTTCCTGCGGGGGCTTTGGTAAGCAGCACCTTGCGATTGTTTATGATCCAAAAACGTTTGAATATGTTCGTCAATTTGAAGACCTTAGTTTTTCAGGCGAAGAAAATAAGTGCGGAAATCTGCGTCCCGCTTTTCTGGTCACATTAAAAGAGAAGAGCACTGGTAAGATTTACACTTTTGGTGCTCTCCATCTCAAGGCCGGAAGTGATGCACGTGCATTTCAGCAACGATGGAAGCAATACTTAAAACTTGAAAAATTAGGCCGGTCTCATGAGATGGAAAACCTTATCCTTTTAGGAGACTTCAACACGACTGGTTACAATATCAAGGATCAGGATTTTCAGAAATTTGAGAATTTTATATCATCCAGTCAAATGAGAACCATGACTGAAACATTGGGATGCACCAATTACTGGCGAGGAAAGTTGGGCGGGGAGGACTATCAGTCTTCCATCTTAGATCATATCCTGGTTCAGGATAAAAACCTTTCTTCCGTGTCATCGGTAAAATTGGGTGCTCATTGTGCGGAGCTTGACTGCCGTCCTGCAACGCCGGCCGAATTAGGTCCAAGTTACCAGGTTGTTTCAGATCACTGTCCCATTCAGGTGAATTTTAAGTAACTCACGTTCTTAAAAAAACTTTCCTCGTCTACAATTTTACATAAATCTGATATCCTTGGGAGGTAACACATCTTGCGAGGATTATCCTGAATGAATTTTCTTTCCCAAAGAGTACAAAAATTATCTGAGTCTGAAACTCTTGCGATGGCAAGACTTGGAAACGAATTAAAAGAAAAAGGCGTGAATGTTATCAATATGAGTTTGGGTGAGCCGGATTTTGCCACGCCTGATTTTGTTAAGATTGCCGCTAAGGACGCCATTGATAAAAATTTTTCATATTACACTCCCGTTCCTGGTTATAAAGATCTTCTCGAGGCGATCGCAAAAAAATTTAAACGAGATAATG
Organism: Bacteriovoracales bacterium; assembly: GCA_964203555.1. Classification (GTDB taxonomy): domain Bacteria; phylum Bdellovibrionota; class Bacteriovoracia; order Bacteriovoracales; family Bacteriovoracaceae; genus Peredibacter. Next base: position 4,197 of record CAXNNO010000093.1, on the reverse strand, counting down.
ATTTAAATTTTAAACCTTCTCAGATTGTGGTTTCAACGGGTGCCAAGCAGTCGATCATTAATGTTGTGATGGCCACCATTAATCCGGGAGATGAAGTTGTTCTCCCCGCCCCTTATTGGGTGAGCTATTCAGAGATGATTCAGCTGAATGAAGGAAAAGTCGTGGCCATTGAAACCGATTACAAATCTGATTTCAAAATCACGCCTGAGCAACTTGAAAAAGCTATTTCCCCAAAAACAAAAATGTTTTTATTTTCAAATCCCAGTAATCCGACTGGATCGATGTATTCAGAAAAAGAACTTCGGGCATTGGGGGAAGTTTTTAAAAAAAATCCACACGTCCTCATCGTTTCCGATGAGATTTATGAATATATTACCTTTGAAGAAAAAATGTTCTCTATCGGGTCCATCCCGGAACTCTCGGAGAGGACCGTGACAGTCAATGGTCTCTCTAAGGGTTTTGCTATGACAGGCTGGAGACTTGGATTTTTAGGGGCGCCGGAAGATATTGCCAAGGCCTGTGTCAAAATCCAGGGTCAATTTACATCGGGAGCAAGCTCAATTTCCCAGCGTGCGGCGGTCGCAGCTGTGAGTGCTGATCCTGCAACAGTGAATAATATGAGGGACGCATTTCTTAAACGAAGAGACCTTTTAATTTCCCTTTTTAAAGAAATTCCCAACGTGCATTGTAATAATCCCGGCGGAGCTTTCTATCTTTTTCCAGAGGTCTCTCATTACTTTGGTAAAAAAAATGGGGACTCAGTCATTAAAGATGCCAAAGACCTCTGCATGTACCTGTTGAATGTTGGGCACGTTGCGCTTACTCCCGGAAGTGCCTTTGGTGCTCCGTCTTATATTCGTTTAAGTTATGCCACCTCCGAGGAAAATATTCGAGAGGCGGTTGCACGAATTAAAAATACTCTGGCGCAATTGCGTTAGTATTTGGCCAGAATTAAGGGACTTCTAACACCTTGGTTAAAGACCTTTCTCACCTGATTAAGTTATGTTCCATGATGGATGTAAAATTTTCAGGAGTAAGAAATGAAATACCTATTCTTCATCTCACTTTTATCCTTTTCCGGCATGGCCTTATCAGCTGAATGGAAGGTGATTGCCGAAACCACTTCTTGTGAAGATAAAATTCTGATTAAGGGTAAGGAGGGAGAGAAGTATGTTCTGGCGGTTTCTGGCGGAGTGGAAAAAAAACTTTTTTCCAAGGACTCATCGAGCTTTCACGAAAATTCCATGAAAACAACAGAGTTTATTTCCAGGAATGAGGGCGACCAATACTCCTTTATTCAACCCAGTTACGTAGAAGGCAATCCTCCGAAAATTGACATCACTCATGAGGGTCAGGTTAAGCGTTGCAGAATGGAACTCACTCGTTAATTACCCATGGAAAATTATCGAATTGAAAAAGACATTCTGGGAGAAATAAAAGTTCCCCATGAACATTTGTGGGGGGCCCAGACTGAGCGCTCCCGTCATCATTTTTCCATCTCCCATGAAAAAATGGACAAAGAACTTATCCATGCCCTCATCCTGATTAAAAAAGCTGCAGCACAGGTGAATGAAGATAAAAATTTTCTTTCTAAAGAAAAAGGAAACGCCATCAGACAAGCTGCTGATGAGGCGCGTGAATTTAAAAATCTCGATGAATTTCCTCTCTCCGTTTGGCAAACCGGAAGCGGTACCCAGACGAATATGAACGTCAACGAAGTCCTCTCCAACATGGCCAGCGAACTGATGGGAGGGGAAAGAGGAAAGGAGAGACTTGTTCATCCTAATGACGACGTAAATAAAGGCCAGAGCTCCAATGATGTTTTTCCTTCGGCGATGAGTATAGCGGCCACCATCGTTTTAATGAGAGATCTTATTCCTGCGGTCAGTACTTTGAGGGATACTCTAAAAGAAAAATCCAACGCCTTCTGGACCATCACTAAAATCGGAAGAACCCATTTGATGGACGCAACTCCCATCACTCTGGGCCAGGAATTTTCCGGATACGTTTCGCAGCTCGAGCATGCTCTGACTCATATTGGACATACTCATGCCCACTTGAGGGAGCTTGCTCTTGGTGGAACAGCTGTAGGAACGGGGCTTAATACTCCGAAAGATTTTTCTGAAAAAATGGCAGAAGTTATTTCAAGTTATACCGGAATTCATTTTATTTCAGCGGAAAATAAATTTGAGGCGCTTGCTGCCAATGATGCTTTAGTTCAGGCACACGGGGCCCTGAAGGGACTGGCCGCCGGTTTATTTAAAATGGCCAACGACATTCGATGGCTTGCCTCAGGACCCAGGAGTGGCCTCGGAGAAATTTCCCTGCCGGAGAAAGAGCCTGGATCATCAATCATGCCCGGAAAAATCAACCCCACTCAATCCGAGGCGATGACCATGTTGTGCGTGCAGGTGATGGGAAATGATGCTGCAATAGGATTTGCAGGGGCCCTGGGAAATTTTGAATTAAACGTCTTTAAACCACTTATTATTCACAATTTTTTACAATCAGTGAGACTCCTCTCGGATGGTTGCCATTCATTCAATGAATTCTGCGTCAAGGGGATTGAGCCCCGGCGAGAACAAATTGATCAACATCTTCAGCGCTCTTTAATGCTGGTTACTGCCCTTAATCCCTATATCGGATACGATAAGGCGGCCTTGATTGCAAAAAAGGCGTACAAAGAGGATAAAAGCCTCAGAGAAGCGGCCATCGAATTGGGGTTTGTCACAGGCGAAGAGTTTGACCAATGGGTTCGACCTGAATCAATGACAAATCTCAAATTTTAAATCACCTTATGACCCCTTTGGCCTTATGGTTATGTTAGAATTAAAAAAATGAAATATCTTTTTTTCTTCTTTTTTTTGGTTTTACCCATGACTGTTATTGGTCAATCTGTTCTAAGACCACTATCCACGGATTATTGTACCAACTATCCTGAGGGTACTCCCAGGCGTCCTGATCAGTGGAAGCATTGTTGTTTAATCCATGACATGTATTTCTGGGCCGGAGGAAGTAAAGGTGAGCGCTACGAGGCCGACCTTGAACTCAAAAACTGCATTGAAGCGTCAGGCGCCCGCCGAATGGCGCAACTTGTTTTTCTGGCCGTCAGAGCGGGTTCCTACTCACCAATTAAATATACCAATAAAAAATGGAATAATGGCTGGCAAGGTCGGAGTGATTTTCGGTCCCTGACAGGGGAAGAAATTAATCTCATCGAGATGGAACTCGCCCGAGGATATGATTTTATTTCATTTGGATATAAAGACAATTTTGTAAAAAAATTACGCTCTCGACTGGATTAATATGATTCAACTAATCTTCGTTTTCTTGCTCACAATCGTCGATGCTGAATCATCATTTAACTGTAAGACGACCTATGATCAGATCAATATTCCACATGTCGAAACCTCTTCCATCGATGAACTCTATTATTGTTTTGGCCTTCATCATGGAAAGGACAGGGCATGGGAGATGGATTATTTTCGAAGAGTCGCTGAGGGAAGAAATGCGGAAGTTCTGGGTTTTAAGCATTTAAAATCTGATCTCATGATGCGCCTCCTTGACCTGCCCTCTGAGGCGGAAAAGATTTGGACTATCTTTCCTCCCGAACAAAAGCGTCTGCTAGAGGTTTATGCCCGTGGAGTAAATAAGGGCCTTGAATCGGGAAAAGATTCTGTAGAGTTTAAGGATAGTGGATTTGTCCCCGATCCCTGGAAACCTCAGCATTCTATCATTGTCCTGTTGTTGCAATCATTTGATCAGACGAGAAAAACTTTTTTTCGTGATTATGAGGAAGAGTTACTTAAAGAAAAGTGGGGCAAAAAAACGGCGTTATTATTCGATGAGGATCACAGCCCCTGGTCCAACACGATTTTAAAAGAAGGAGAGTATCAAAAAAGAGATAAGAGTCTCAAGACAACTTATAATCAGCATACCTCGGTAAAACTCTGGGGAGATTTCCCACATCTCTTCGGGCAGGAGTCGGGATCTAATAACTGGGTCGTTAGTAAATCGAAGTCCAGAAGCGGAAAGGCGATCCTTGCCAATGACCCTCACCTTGATCTCAAAACGCCAATCTTCTGGTATTGGATTTCTCTTAGTTCTCCCGCTGGCAAAGTCACCGGGGCCAGTGTCCCGGGGTTTCCTTTTATTGCCAGTGGAACCAATGGAAAAGTTGCCTGGGGACTGACCAAC
>CAXNNO010000092.1:0-7669 GCA_964203555.1 Bacteriovoracales bacterium | reverse complement strand
AGGATTTAGCATGAGGGATATATCTGGAGAGATCATCGCCGGTCTATCAAGGGATCAGAAAGCAATCGATCCAAAATATCTTTATGACGAGATTGGTTCTGAAATTTTCGAAAAAATTTGCCTTCTGCCTGAATATTATCCGGCGAGGGCGGAGAGAAATATTTTGAAAGATTCTTCAGAAGAGATAGCAAGTTTCATTGGCGAAGATGCTACAATTATTGAGCCAGGAAGTGGAAGTAGCTCAAAAATTCGTTTGCTACTTGAAGAGCTGATAAGACCACTTGCGTATTATCCAATTGAAATTTCAAAAAAAATGCTTTTTGACAGTGCCGAGGAAATTCGCCGTTTATTTCCAACATTAACAGTTAAACTCGTTTGTGCAGATTTTAATCAGGACTTTGCTGTTTTTATGGATGACTTGCCTCGAAACTCGAGAAAAATAATTTTTTTTCCAGGTTCCACCATTGGAAACTTTCATCCCTCCGAGGCACTTTCATTTTTAAAAAAATGCTCGCTCGTCATCGGAGCAAAGGGCGGAGTGCTTGTGGGAGTGGACCTCAAAAAGGAGAGAAAAAAACTGGAGATGGCCTATGATGATTCTCAAGGAGTCACGGCCGCTTTTAATATGAATCTTCTGTCTCGACTGAACTGTGAATTGGGGGCTTCTTTTGATGTCGATAATTTCAGGCACCATGCCTTTTACAATGAAGACGAGGGAAGGATTGAAATGCATTTAAAGAGCATGATTGATCAATCCGTAAAAATCCAAAAAACCACTTTAAATTTTAGAAAAGATGAAACGATCCATACAGAGTCCTCTTATAAGTATTCAGTTGAAGAGTTCGTGGCATTGTGCTCGAAGGCGAAACTAAAAGTTCGAAAATTATGGATGGATAGAGAAAAACTTTTCTGTGTTTATTTTTTAGAGGACTTTTAATGAGTGTCTTAAAGATTCATGATGTTGTTACTTTTCCTGAAAAGTACTGGAACTCTGAATTCAGCGGGCTCTTTCCGGTTGAACTGATTCAAGTCTTAATACATCTGCATGAAAAATTGAATCCTAAAAGAAAACTACTCCTCGAAAAAAGATCGATAAGGCAGAAGTCCTATGACGAAGGAGGTCTTCCCGAATTTCTTCCAGAAAATTCTGAAGCGGTCTCCGGATCATGGAAGATTTCACCCATTCCCAAAGAACTTCTGGTTCGTCGGGTTGAAATAACAGGCCCGGTAAATTCAACGAAGACCGTGATAAACATGCTTAATCGCAATGAGGATGGGTCGCGTGCTGATATGGCCATGCTGGACTTTGAAGATTCGATGAAGCCAAGTTTTGAAAATGTTCTGAATGGTTTTAAGAATGTTATTGGTGCTCTTTCCGGAGAACTGAGTTTTTCATCGGAAACAAAAAATTATCACGTTAATCCTCATGACAAGGCCTATGTCATGGTAAGAGTAAGAGGGCTTCATTTAGATGAAGTGAATTTTAAAATTCATGGGGTACCGGTTTCGGCCGCTCTTTTCGATCTTTGCGTCTGTTTTTTTCATACTGCAAAACTCTACCTCGAACAGGGACTCACTCCCAAGTTTTATGTTCCAAAATGTGAACACTATCTTGAGGCGAGATGGTGGAGTGAATTTTTTTACGAACTTGAGCGGCTCATGGGTCTCAGGTCTCCCACTTTGAGGGCAACCTTTTTAATAGAGACTTTGCCTGCGACATTTCAAACCGAAGAAATCCTTTACGAGATTAGAGATCATGCTGTTGGTCTCAACGTGGGAAGATGGGACAAAATCTTCAGTGATATTAAAATTCTAAAAAATCATCCTGACCGAATTATTGCTGACCGAGGTTCCATTAGTATGGAAACAACCTGGATGGAGCATTATGCCAGGCGGGTTGTTAAAATTTGTCATGATCGCGGTGCCTTCGCCATTGGTGGAATGGCGGCCTGCACTCCGGGAAAAACCAAAGAGGAACGAGATGAGCAGTGTCGAAAAGTTTTTAATGACAAGAAAAGGGAAGCGAGCTGGGGACATGACGGCTGTTGGGTTTCTCATCCCTATTTTATCGGGGTTGCCATGGAGGCGATGAATTTTGACAATCAGCTCGGATTTAAAAGTGATTTTAATAAATATGAAACAATTCTTCCGACTTCAGAGGGTCCCCATTCTCTTAAGGGGTTAAGAACAAATATACGTGTCGGCATAGCTTACATGTACGGCTGGGAGCATGATGTGGGATGCATTGCTCTTGATCACTTAATGGAAGATTTAGCTACCTTAGAAATTTCCAGGGCGCAAACCTGGCAATGGCTCCACCATCAAATAATTCTTGATGAAGGGATTAAAGTCACTCAAGAGTTGATTACGCAGTTATTTTCTGAAGAGGGCGAGAAATTACTCAAAGAATTTAAGTCAGAATTCGATACAGAGTTGCATCCTCGACTGGAAACCGAATTAATGAGGGCAAGGGATCATTCCCTTGGTCTTTATACCTCAAAAGAGCTGCAAGATTTTTTAACTCTTACTTCGGAACAAGTTTAATTCAATTAAAGGGAGTTTTTCATGGATACTTTTGAAATTAAGGCCCGGGAACTCACGCACTTTTGGGATTTTGATCCCAGATGGAAAGGGATTTTAAGGGAATATAATTCCACAGATGTTTTGAAACTTCGTGGCTCTTTTAAAATTGAATACACTCATGCCAAGATGGGGGCGAAAAGACTGTGGCAGCTTTTTCATCGGGAGGAATTCCTTCCTGCATTGGGTGCTTTGACTGGCAATCAGGCGGTGCAACAGGTGAGGGCCGGTTTGGAGGCGATTTATCTTTCTGGATGGCAAGTTGCGGCCGATGCCAACCTTGCTGGTGAAATGTACCCAGATCAAAGTTTATATCCTTCAAATTCCGTTCCCAGTGTTGTTAAAAAAATAAATCATGCCTTACAAAGGGCCGATCAAATTGAATACTCCGAGGGACGTGTAAATCATCATTGGATGGTGCCAATTATTGCTGATGCCGAAGCGGGTTTCGGGGGGCCATTGAATGCGTTTGAATTAATGAAAAATATGATTGATGCAGGAGCGGCCGCTGTTCACTTCGAGGATCAGCTCGCCTCGGAAAAAAAATGCGGTCACTTGGGCGGAAAGGTCCTTGTGCCTACTTCTCAGTTTATTCGCACATTAACTGCAGCTCGCCTGGCCGCCGATGTAACGGATGTACCTACGGTTCTGATCGCGCGAACTGACGCCAACGGAGCGGCACTTCTCACGAGTGATATTGATGAAAGAGATAGACCCTTTTTGACCGGAGAAAGAACTCCTGAAGGATTTTTTAAAATCAGGCCCGGGCCTCTAGCTGCCATTGCGAGGGGTTTATCGTATGCTCCCTATGCAGATCTCATTTGGTGTGAAACATCACGACCAAACATTGAAGAGGCAAGATCTTTTGCAGAGGCGATCAAAAAAGAGTTTCCGGATAAGATGCTTGCTTATAATTGCTCACCATCTTTTAACTGGAAGAAAAATCTTTCTCTTAATGAAATTGCAACTTTTCAAAAAGAGTTGTCTGCAATGGGATATAAATTTCAGTTTGTGACTCTGGCCGGGTTCCATTCCTTAAATCACTCAATGTTTGAGCTTGCAATGGATTATAAAAAAAGAGGGATGTCGGCCTACTCTGAACTTCAGGAGAGGGAATTTTCTTCGGAAAAATGGGGTTACACGGCGACTAAGCACCAAAGAGAAGTGGGAACTGGATACTTTGACTTGGTCAGTTCGATTATTTCTTCCGGGGCCTCATCCACTCTTTCGTATGAAGGCTCGACAGAAAATGAACAATTTGTTCAGTGAAATTGAGTGGACCCCAGTTATGGGGCCACTTGAAATTATAAATGAGTTAAGTGATTCAGTGTTTTTCTAACAAGTGAGAGGTCTTTTTTTGCTTCTAAAATCATTCTCACGAGTTCGGCCTGAGTGATTCGTCCTTCTTTTAATTTTTCGCAACCAATTCCTTCGAGGGGATCAGTTTGTGTATAGATGCTTACATGTTGAGGCCATAAATTATCCTCATTATTGCTGCCACCGGCACAAAGCGGAATAAGGTGATCTATTTTATAATTGGACCGCTCTTTAGGGTTAAGACGGTAGCCCTCGAGGCGGTATTCACGGAAAACATCGGCCTTTAAGTGGCCATCAACATTGCGGTTACAGTAGGGGATTCTTTCAGCATATCGATAGGCCGTGGGGCGATCACAAAGAGAGCCGGGAGTTAATTCAGTCTCTGGACTTGAGGGAAATTCCGCTTTAAAGATTTCGTCGGCAAGAACTGAGAAAGAAATCAAAAAGGCCAGGAGGTAAAATTTCATCTTAGATCCCTTGTATTTATGAAGGCCTAAGATACTTGATTAATACTATTTTAGTCAACTAGTGCTAATGATGATTATTAGATATTCTAATACGTTACAGGGCGATGTGTTATTTTCTTCGTGAATAATAGGACTTGGACGTGTTACAATTATTTGATGAACAAGGTCGTCCCGTCGGTTTTCATAAGTCATGGACTTCCGCCCATCGCCCTCCTGGACGATCCTTATAATAGTGCCCTCATTAATTTTGGTAGAAATGTCAACGTGAGAGGGTTTGTCTGTGTTTCTTCCCACTGGGTATCTCCGGGCCCGATTCAAATAACCTCTAATACAAAACCCTTTATCCAGCATAATTTCCACGGGTATCAAAAAGAGATTTATGATTTGGAATACAGGACACCTTTTGAAGAGAGTCTTTTAAATGAGGTGGTAATTCTTTTGGAAGACAACTCATTCGAGGTGGTTAAGAATCCCAATTACGGCCTTGATCATGGAGTCTGGATGCCTTTGCGGTTAATCAGACCCGAGGCGGATCTTCCGGTTATTCAGATTTCACTTCCTATGTATCAGGACTTTCGACAGATCATGAAATTAGGGCACGCACTTTCGGCCTTGAGAGAAAAAGGAATTCTTCTTTTAGGTAGCGGTCTGGCCGCTTTTAATGCTTCGAAGTTAATCTGGCATGCAAGGGGTGAGGATGTTAATTTGAAAATTAAGGAATTTGATGACTGGCTTGTTGAACAATTATTATCTGCAAAAATTGAGAACATCATAAACTACCGGGAGTCCTCGCCTCATGGGGAGTTTGCCCATCCCAGCCTGGCAACGTTGCTACCACTTTTTTTCACCATGGGAACGTCCTTGCGCGGGGATGAACCCCATATTCTTTATAAAGGTTTTAAGTATAGTTCCACTTCTCTTCTTTCATTTTGTCTTAGCGAGAAGGCCATAGACCTTAAACCTTTGTCGTAAAAAATTCTTTTATAGTTTTTGAAAGGTCACCTTGAGGCAGGCCCCCTGAATTTCTCCTGACTTCATGAGATTAAGGATCTCCAGTTGCCCGCCATGGACCTGAGCGATCGTTTTCATAATGATGGATCCAAGGCCGAGTGAAAAATTTTCAGGCCCTTTTTCTTTCCTGTGACGGCGCTCCCTTCGCTTTCCAAATGTTTCCAGCGTTTCGTGAGTGAGTCCAGGCCCATCATCCTGAATAAGTATTTCAACTTGGTCTTTCAGGTCGTTGATATTAATCGTAATCATTTCTGTGGCATATCGGGCAGCATTGTCGAAGGCATTTCGAAAGAGTCTTGTGATGAGATGTGAGTCACCCAGTATGACCGGTGATGAATTTTCACCAACAATCAGTTTCCACTCGAGACTTTCACCAGTTGCCACTTTTCTGGACTGAATTTCATTTTCCAAGAGTGTCGATAAGTGAATCTTTTCAGTCGAAGATTTATAGTGGGGCCCATCAATTGTCGAAATGAGAGTGAGTTTTTCCAGAAGATCTTTAAAATAACGGATATCGGTTGCGATCATTGAAAACAATTCATTTCTTTCTTCGAAGCTCAGAACGTCACTATGCTCTCTCATGGTTTCAAAGGCAGTATTCAGGCTCGTTAGCGGCGTTCGTAGATCGTGACCCAGTTCCTGAAGGAGATTGGATCTGGAGATCTCCGTGTCTTTGAGCCGTTTAACCAGTCTTCCTGAAACTAGTTGTTCCTCATGTGATTTTTTTCTCAGGTAATAAAAACTGATTGAAAGTGCGATGAAAACCGCAAGGGCCGCAGTCGTAAAGGTATGAGTGCCCTGGATAATGAGATAAGGCCCCTGAAAAAGGGCGCGAGCGTTGTGAGAAATAAGATAGGTTCCGGGAGTCGTGTCCAGTTTAATTACAAAAGTTTTGGGCCCTAGTCCAAACTTGATCTCATTCATGACAATTTCATGAATTTTTTTTGGCAGCTTAAGCTCCTTCCACTCAATGGGTAAATCTGCAGCCGTTGTTGAGGATAAAATGGTTCCCTCCTGGCCAACAAGCCATAAGGAAAGTTTAGGTGGGTTATCCTGTTCATTCTCACCAAGATCGGGACCAAATTCAGTTATTTTTAACAGGTTAAGTGCGCCTCCAGTGGGAGCAGGGGGAGCATTCACTTTATTGACATTGATTTTTGATATCGGCCTGTAGTTATTTGATTTCTCAATCGCTTTAGCAATGTACATCAGGTATCCGTAACGATAGTTCTCAACAGCGAGATCAGAAATTCTCACCAGGTAATAAAGGGATATCAGGCCAATCGTGAGGGCCCCGATAATACTGATGAAGAAAAGCTTTAAATAAAAAAATGATTTCAAATTTTCCACTCTAGTCTGTATCCAAGTCCGTAGACGGAAGTAATTTGAAGAGAGCTTCCGGCGGCATCACGAATCTTTCTCCTAAGATGGCTCATATGAGAATCCACCGTTCGGTCGTAAAGATCAGCATTTTCATAAATGGCATTCAGAATATTTTCCCGGGTAACGATTTCTCCCGATCGTCTGGCCAGAAGAGTCAGTATCTCAAGTTCCTTTCGTCCCAGAGAAATCATTTCTCCTAAGATCGTTACGGCCCTTTTGGCAGGGTCAATTGAAAGAGCTCCAAAACTGATGGATTTAACGGGAGGAACGATTTTTTTGATGAACTTATTGATCCGAACTTTTAATTCCTCCAGACCAAACGGCTTTCTGAGATAATCGTCTGCACCATTTTTGATACCTCTTACCACAGATGACTCATCTGTTCGGGCACTAAGAAAAACGATCGGAACATCATTCCCGGTTTCACGAACTTTTAAACACAAATCTAACCCGCTCCCATCTGGAAGACCGATATCCATGAGAATCAGATCAAAATGTTCTTCAGCTATTTTAATCCAGGCATTTTGAATGTCTCCTGCGTGGTCAGTTTCATAACCACTCAGTTTAAGACTCATGATAAGAATTTTTGTAATTTGGGCGTCATCTTCCACAATCAATATCTTTGCCATTGATCCCTCTCTTAAGGGAGAGTGTACTCAAAATAAGAATGGCAAAAATATTTTTATAAAAGACTAATTAAGATTTTATCGTTTTTTTCTTTGGCCAGTATCAGGAAGTTTCAGTTGGTCGCTCCCTTCAGTCGGTTTTATTCGAGGGTGTAGATATTAAAGGCGTGCCTGATAACCGGTTGGGCAACATTACGAACGGGGCAACCTCCGGGAGTTTCGCCCCGCTCGACCCCGGCGTGGGCGTGTCCGTGAAAACAGATATCAGCTTTCCCATAGTCCACC
>CAXNNO010000091.1:0-7702 GCA_964203555.1 Bacteriovoracales bacterium | reverse complement strand
TTATGCAGAAAGTGGTTGAAGTCGTTGCCCGCGTTATGATGTGGGCCATGAAAACCTCAGGCGCGGAATCCCTGGCCGCTGCTGCCAACATATTTGTTGGTCAAACTGAGGCCCCTTTAGTTATCAAACCTATTGTTGGGAAAATGACCAAATCTGAACTCATGTGTCTCATGACTGGAGGTATGGCCACTGTTGCGGGTGGGGTGCTTGCTGCTTATGTTGGTTTCGGGATTGATGCAGGGCACCTTCTTGCTGCGTCCGTGATGTCCGCACCCGCGGCACTTGTTTGTGCCAAGCTCATGGTGCCGGAAGTTGAGGAATCAGTCACTGCAGGGATTGTTAAAATTGATCTTCCAAAGGTTTCCGCCAACGTTGTTGATGCTGCTGCAACCGGAGCTTCCGACGGCCTAAAACTCGCAGTCAACGTGGCGGCGATGCTTCTTGCTTTCATTGCCCTCATTGCCATGCTCAATGGAATTCTTTCAGGTCTTGGTGGTCTAATCGGCTATCCTCAACTTACATTTGAACTCATTATGGGCTACCTCAATGCACCTATTGCATGGCTCATAGGTGTTCCTTGGGAAGATTGCTTTAAAGTCGGCTCAATTCTTGGCAAGAAGCTCGTCCTCAATGAATTCGTGGGATATTTGGATCTCATTGCTGCAAAGGGACAGATCTCCGAGCGTTCCACTCTCTTAACGACATATGCACTATGCGGTTTCTCAAATTTCTCATCCATTGCTATTCAGCTTGGGGGAATTGGAACGATGGCACCTGAAAAGCGCCCCGTGTTAGCTGCATACGGAATGAAGTCACTCATCGGTGGAACTCTTGCTTGCTACATGACAGCATGTATTGCCGGACTTTTTATTTAATCCAAAACAATGAATCCTGACTGTAATCACGTTTTTAAGTTTTTACAGTTAGGAAATTTTCATTGCAAAAGAACTTGTGGTCAACCACAAATGAATCAATACCCATTGTTGGAAATATCTACTTAGGCAAAGTGCTAAGAGTTCTTCCCGGAATGCAATCCGCTTTTATTGATATCGGTCAGGAGAGAGCAGCATTTTTATATGTCGATGATGCCTACATTCCGACAATCGTTGAGCAAAGAGAGATGCAGAGCCGTGTTGAAAGCACGGAAGCAGCATCAAAAAGATTTGGTGAAGTCATCCCAGATGAATTTTCAACTCTGTCTGAAACGGTCGACATGAAGTTTCGTCCTGACGTGAAGATTCAGGAAAGTACAGGCGAAATTAGGCATACATCAGAAACTCTAAGACCCCCCCCTTAGGAAATAATTTTGCTTAAAACTCACCCATCGTCTAATCGAAACAATCAACTTCCGGCGGTGCTCTCGGAGACCTCACAATCACTTCATTTGCGGGGCGGCCAAGATGATTCAATATTTTTTGGCAGATATTTTGCGAAGTGATCGTGGCAACCAAAGTAAGTTTGGTGCCACAGTGATCAGAATTACTAACTTCATATTTAAAAACGTATTTTAACAATTCGCTCCATGGCGTGCGATAAACTTTCTTCTTGGTCTTCACTTTCTTGGGGCATGCCAAGCTTGTTATTTCTGACCTCTTTTTGTGGCGTGCCCCAAAAATTCCAATATATCGGAAAAGGTTTTGTCTCGGTGGCGGTATGAGAGCAATAATCCGTTTGATAAATTAATCCGGAGTAAATTGCAGATGAGTTGTTCCGTCGGAGTAAGGTGTTTTGAGCTGTAATTTTACTTTTCCATTTGCTTCAAAGGTAATTCTCTCTTTTGCAATGGGTCCTCGCAGAACGTACCGACAAAGTCTCTCCAGTTCGGCCCGTTGGTGGGCCAGAATTTTAACATTCGCATGCAAGCTAAACCCATCATCGTAGGAGCAACGCTTCCCCACAAATTCTCTAAATGGTGGGTCCCAGACTTTGCCGATCTTAAGTGGAAGCTGAAATTTCTCATCACGGTTTTGTACACTTTGGGCCTGAAAATCGGATTGATCGTTATAGTCATTTTCAACTTGCTCAAATTTTTCCAATAGCCTCATTAAGCGTTTCTTCAATGTGCTATTAAGTTGAACGACTTCTTCGTGAGTCGGGATTATTTCAAAAAAAGCCTCATTATCAAAATTATTCTCATAAAAGACCCCGTCAATGTAGATCGTATGGAAATGCACGTTAAGATTCATCGCGCTCCCAAATCTCTGAACGACTGTTATCGCTCCGGCCTTGGGATTTTTGAGATTGTGAATTCTTGCTTTGTTTTCATAATGACGACTAAGCGTGCGATGAAATACCGCCAAGGCCTTTCTTAAAAAATCAGGATTTCTGGAAAGCAAAAATCGGTATGCATAGGGCATGCTTAAGACCCACTGCCTTGTTGGCACTGTTGGTATACCTTCTTCAATTAGATGTTTGGTGGTGTCCGACATGCGTCTTCCCGTGCAACTTGGACAAAGTGTTCTCCCTTTGCAGCTAAAAGCTACCAGCTTATCTTTTTGGCATAAGGAGAAGTGAAACCTCGCCATACCGAAGGCAAGGTTTCCGCAAGTAAGATACTTCTTAAATTCCCGTTCAAGATGAAAAGGCCGGTGTATTCCAAGAATTTCTTTATTGAAAAAAACTTGTCGGTAATTTTCTCGAATCAAATGATGAAGGTCTGAGCTTTGTGGGTCGCGGGCAACATGCATCCCGCAGTACATGCAAGAAATTGTTAATTGTTCAAATTTACTAGATGATTAAAATTATTCGCCTGAACGAAAAGTGCCAAAAAAATATACCGTTTGTGATAGAAGATTTTACCTTATGGCATTGAGTGAGGATAAAGAAAGATGTCGGCCATGTGTTGAAACTTTGGCTTCGGACATTGATGTTACCGTCTATAACTGAGTACTAAAAACTAATGTTTTTGATTCACCCAATGAGCATAATCTTTTTGTAATTTAGTAAAATTCTATGCTTCGAGCCTATTCATGGAGAGGTCTAGGTGGGAGGGGAGGAGCACTAAAGGGGCCCATACCAATCGGCCACCGCTCATTGGTATAGCGATCATTTTTGACTCCGACCTAATTTATTGAAATTGTAAAGGAATTTGGGATAAATTTTTTGTCTAAAAAATCAGCTAGTGTGGATATGATCATTAAAATTACAATATTATTTGCTCACTTCTTTGCAACATAATTCGTCTTGCTGCCATTTGCTGCCAAATGCTGCCACTTTTGGACTCGGTTTTTAGCTCTTATTCATCTCTCTTCTGAATTGTCATTTGAACCAAACGAACACAAAAGCGAGGTTTAAAATGAAGGCACTATTTTCTGCAATTTCGGGTCTAATCCAGACTGTCATCACGGCAAGTTTGATCGGGTCAGGAGTTTTACTTTTGGCCGGGGAAATCCGACTGGCCGCTTTGAAGAAAGCATCTCAAGGGTCTAGTAAGCTGTCTGGCTTCACACAAAGAATGACTAGAACCCAAATCCGTCATTAAGCCTTACGAATTCATTCAAGTGACGTTTCAGTCACAAAAAATCCCAACCTCGTTCTGCTCCGAAGTTAGTTATGTCGCTTCATTACAAAAATCCTCCTCATTGCCGTAAATTTTTCTCGAGTCTCAGCAATTTTGCACTCAAAGAGATGTTTTAAGGCACACCTCTGCCCGCGCAGGTATAGCTCAACTGGCAGATTAATATTCGAATTTCAAAGAACTGGATGAAGGGCCAGTTACTTAACGAAGCAAGGGCCCATCGCGATCCTTAATGACCTCAAAATACAATCTACACAGAATCATTTTTATTATTTCCACCTCCTTGAGTAAGTAATCCATTAACCGTATTTCAAGATAGCGAGCGCTCTTGATAAACTCACCCGCTATCAAAACAACTTTTCTTCTCACGGTATCCACAAAACAACCATTCTTGGAAATAGTAAATGACACCGTCCTCATCAGGTTATACGCCATTATCCCCATCAGTCCCCAGACGTTGTTTGCCTGAAGAGAACGACAAGGGAAGTGGTAAAAATCCATTCCCTGTTTTAAATCCTTAATGTTGTTCTCAACGACCGCGCGCTTTCGATAGAATCGAACGACATGCTCATCGTTCATTTCAGCGGAACTCATATCTGTGACAATCGCGTAGTAGTGGTACGGATGATTGTCGCCACTTTCGATCTTTTTTTTCTTTGCCCTGATAAAAACGACTTTCAAATGAGAGCGCTTTTCCGCAAGTCCCTTAAGTGGATAGAGGCAAGATCCTAATTCGCACTTCTGAGAGTCAAAAAACTTCAATCGTGTCTTTTTTCAGGTTATTTTATTCCCATATTTTTTCAAAAGAGATCCCCATGCCATTTCGCCCAAGCATATCGCAAAGTTCACTTTCTTCGTTATGAGATGATTATACATGTCGAGGTTTGCATAACCGGAATCTGCAACAAGATACTTTTTCACATCTTTTGGAACGACATTGAAAGCATTCTCCAGCATCTCGATGCCACCAATACTAGTATGGACAGCTCCTGCACGAAGATTGAATCCATAGCAAAATCCCTTGTCATCAAATAGCAACTGAGAACTAAGTCCCTTGATCTTTTTGTAATTCCACTCAACGCCCTCCATTTTATCGCCAAATTGTTCGTGAGTAGTAGCATCCATTCGAAATACGATTTTGTGGAGTTTGGGTTCTAACCACAAGCGCTGCTTCATTGCTTGTGCCGGGATAGTGTTTCGTAGCTGTTCAATTTGACGAGGAGAAAATAGGTGGAGAAACTTTCTGATGGTGACCGATGATGGAGTGTCTGTCATTTCACGAAACAATGGATCATTGCCCAACCAATCGAAGTCATCGAGGCACTGAGCGCCTGCGACAAATCCCATGATTCCACAAAGGAGCTTTTCTGATTATTTCCAGCCGGAGTCTCTCTTTTTTTGGGAAGGTAAGCTTGAATAATTGATTGATATTCGAATTTGTGAAAGAGATCTGAGAAAATATTTAATCCAGAAAATGAAGTTAAGGTCTTGGCAGAACGGGTGTAATTCAGAGATAGTTTTCTCATAAGAGGGTTTCGATTCCTTTCGAAAAAATTGTTTGTTTGGCGATAAACATTCTTTCAGAAACGAAACCCTTTTTCATTTTGCATGGCCGGATAATTCAATCGACACAGGGCCGTATAATTAAGATTTGAGTGAAAGTAGAAAAAGGCCAGGATGGCCACGATATTAAGCTTTTAGGATTTTTTTAGAGAGCTTAGTGACGGATTTAGACTTAATTTAAATGATTTTCCTAACTATTCCAGACGGGGAGCTTCGACGATTTACCATTGATCCATTAATTTTTTAAAACAGCATTCAGTAAATGGGCCAATCGTTTTTCCCCAGTCAAGCATCCTCGACGGCGACCATTCCAAGTGCTCACGATGAGCCTTGGGCATGTGTTCTGGATTGGTAGAGACATGTCCAGGTTTGTAAGATCTCACATGAGACGCAACTCTGCTGCCATTGCTAAAAAGTTCCACAGTGGTATTCGTGTATCGGCACTCCAGTTCTTGCCGTGAGAGGCGATATGGAGCGCTGTAATAACATTTTTCAAGTTCGATGTGGTAATCGATATTAACCGTCACTCTTTTCCATTCAGCGATGACATAACGAGAAGAAGGAAGTTCTTTTAACGCTTCTTTTTCAACCTCATTAAAAAGTGAGCGTCTTGAATCATCAAGTTTCTGGAATTTTGTATCATTAAATTCATCCAGTAATTCCCAAAGAACCTGATTCAGTTCTTCCAGACTAAAAAATTTCTGATCCCTTATCCTTGCGAGAATCCAACGACTCGCAATCAAGACCGCATTCTCAACTTTCGCTTTATCCTTGGGACGATAAGCGCGGGCGGGAATAACAATGCTGCTATAATGTTTTGCCATCGCTCGATACGATTGATTAATTCCTGGTTCATACTTACTGGCAAGATTGACTGCTGACTTGAGATTATCAGGGACCAGAAGTTCAGGAGTCCCACCGAAAAACTCAAACGCATGAATGTTAGAGCTGATAAAATCTTTTGAGTTTTGTGACCACGTTGCTTCGATATAAGTTAACTGGCTCAATCCGAGACAAGAAACAAAAATTTGCGCTTCATGAACTTCACCAGTCTTGCGGTCAATAACCACTGGCACCGTAGTCCCAGCATAATCAATAAAAAGTTTTTCCCCCGCCTTGTGAACCATTCTCATGCTCACATCCTTAGATTTCTTCCACGCCCTATATAGGTCACAAAAGCGGCTGTACTTATAAAAAGATTTTGTCCCATGACTCTTCTCTTTCCATAGCAACATAAGGGTGACATTTTTTCTGCCAAGTTCTTTATGAATCCAGTTAAAATCAATTTCAATCTCAATCTCTTTTGGATGCTGAATCGGATTGGGAAAGATGAACGATTTTAATTTTTCATCATCAATACTGTTAAGGGCCTCCATCGAATTTATGCCCATGAATTCTGCTCGGTCGATGTAAGTTCCGACGGTCGTTTTTGAGATCGAATGAATACGAGCAATTTCTCTTTTACTTGTTTTGCTTGTGAATTTTAAACACAGTATTTCTCTTACAAGTTTCACGCAAAACCTCCATTGTTTTGACATAACAGTCCTCCTGACAAAATGTTTTAGTCAGGATAAGTATCTCATGCAAAAAAAATGGGCTTTGTAGGTGGTCAGTTGTCGTCGGAATGGCCGGTCAGTTACTGTCGGAATATGCAGTGATGATTACTGAGGTTAAAAAAGATGCATTTTGCACTACAAAAAGTGCAATCTGCATGAAAGAAGAAAAATGTTTAGGAGAGACTAACTGGCCATCTTTAAAGTCAGCTTGGCACCTGTTGCAGAAATGACCTTCATAAAAAGATCGCAGGACATTCCCGCCAAGGCCCCATTCTTAATAGCTGAAACCTTGGACCGAGCAACACCGGATCTCTTAACAATCTCATTCACTGTAAGCCCTGATTTCTCAATCGCTTTGACAGCCATTTGGGACAACTGGGCCTTATACTGCATAAAAGCTTCAGCTCCTTGATCTAGCCCCAGCAATTCGGCAAGTTCTTTGGAGTTTTTTACTACAGAATAGTTTTTTTCGTTCGTTTGCTTAATCTTTTTCATTTTCCAGTTCCTTTAATAAGTTTTTCAATCTGGTTCTTCCGGTTTCTATTTCCCCACCGGGTGTCTTTTGTGTCTTCTTTTTAAAACTATGAAAGACCAAAATTCCAACATTAGTTTTTAAGACATAGAAAGCCCTGAAAATACCATCTGCACCCTTGAGCCTGATTTCATAACAACTGGCCCCGACTGTTTTCATTGGTCTTGTATCTGGAAATCCTACGATTTCTCCCTTTTGCATTTTGGTTAAGATTGAACCTGGGTCCTTCTTAACTTCAAGGGGCCAGTTTTGGATTTCTTTTCTCGCAGGTTCACTAATAATCACGGCGAGCCACTTCGCATTCTTCATAACGGCATTGTGTCCCAATATGGGGACATTGTCAGTTGGTTATCCTGGATAGGGAAGCTTTTGCGAATCAACTTAATCCAGATTAGAAAGGTAAGCCTTGGAATTCATGGCTTTCGATATGAAAGCACCCCATCGACCGGGACATTAAAACGAATAAAAGGAGACCAGACCAGAGAGCCCTCAGAAATCATTAGATATTGATCTGATTAAATTCAAAATTATACG
>CAXNNO010000090.1:0-7763 GCA_964203555.1 Bacteriovoracales bacterium | reverse complement strand
TCCTTGTTATCTTTCACGTGAGTAAGTTCGTGAACAATAACTGCTTTCAGTAATTTCCTGAATGTCTTATGACCGCATTTAAAGACGTTAGTATTTTTTTCTGCAAGGTGAACTAGTTTAGAACTGATTGAAATGTGAAATTTCTTAGTCATGCCAAATTGCACGCCCTCGTCGATCTTACAGAGGTCTTCTGATTGAAATAATTCATCTGACTTCAATGAAACTTCATCAATTTTGACTACATCCGGAATCGAGTTTAGATACTGATGGGGAAGAACTGAAAGTGCCTCATTGATCGCCCGACTCAAATAGCCACTTGATCTATAGTCAAGCACTGCCGCTTCTGCTGCAACAGTCAACATGAGCGTGGCGATTAAGAGCAACTTCATCATAGGTCGTCTTTTGGGGATATTGTCCCTAAAGTGGCTTTGAACGTTTAATGTTAATACCTAGATTATTGACAGGAATTGGATGGGCCCATAGGGGGCCCTGAAATTATTTCAATTTGTGACTTAAGGAACTGTCTAAATTCTGGACGACTGTACCCTAATTCTAAAGACCTAAATTAGAAGCGAAAAAGATTAAAACAATGATGTCATCTCATGAAAATGCCAAAAATATATTTATTTAACAGATACAGTCCCAGGCGTTTTATTGGCGCTAGAGTAAGCAGTCCAATTGAAGTTACCGATAACTTTTCCTCAACGGTCATTAAGTAAACCTTTGAAAGTCGTTTAAGGTTCACCTTATCCCTTGTTTTGTTTGGGCCCGGTTTGGCGATGATGACACATTTCACATGGGCACCCGCAGAGCAAGATTTTCGACTGGTCTCATTAATGTGTCCAAGACACTTAGCACTCAAAGGCTGCAGTCTCTAAATAATTGTAAGTTACAAGGTTCTTTTTTTGTTTACAGGGCGTACGGAAAAGCGTAACATGGAATAATGGGAATTCCAAAAATTACAAAACAGACAGAACTTAGAGATAACTTATACAAGACACTTGAAGACGTGGCGACAGGTGGCGTCCCTCATCTGATTCCAACTAAGAATGGTGAGGTAATCATTATTTCTCGCCAAGCATATGAAGAGATTCTTCTTGAAAAGGAATTTTTGCAAGAATTCCACAACTCAGTCAAATTCGAGGAAATAACAGAGGCAACAGAAGTATTTAAACGTCTGGATGAGAAATTTGGCTTTCAAAAGTGAAAGTTTACTTTTCTAAAAAGGCTGAAGTTGGTCTTGAGCAAATTTTTTCTCATGTCGTTGAAAATTTCAGCTTTGAGCAGGCACAATTCGTTCGAAACGAACTAGTAACTTCAATTTTAAAAATCGGTGATTTTCCAGAAATTGGTAGTAAGCTGGCCGGCCAATCCGACAAACGAGTTTTATTCGTTTCTGGAAATGCCATCGTTTATGAAATTACTCTAACCAAAGATCCTTACATTCTCATTCGAAATATTAAACCCCGAAGAACAGCGTAAAAAATATAAAACAAAAACCTGCCAGCAGTCCTTCTTTTTTTCAAGTGAGTACCATTAAATTTTTGCCGGGTTTTTGGGCTTCACTTTTATACTCGAGTCGTCGTTATTAGACGTTCGGCCATGACATTGACCGGTGCCCCCGATTCTCATCTGCAGGCAAGATCATATCAAAGGATACTTCCCGTATAAAAAATTTGCCAAATAATAGATCTTCATAGGATGGATGGGACTGCCTCGAAGGAGCTGCTTAGACTATGCAACAAGATTAAGAATATCGGCTTTTTTAAAGCGATAATCTTTGCCTTCTTTTGAGAATTTCACTTTTCCGGCCTTAATATATCTGCGCATTGTGGATTCTGAAATATTAAAAAACTCACACACCTCTTGCAAGGTCATTAAATCAGAAGAAGCAAAGAGTTTCATTGAGTCCGTTATATCAACGCCAATAACATTGCCTTTTTTATTATAACGGACAATTATTCCATCCTTGTAGACAGATTTTGCCTCGACTTCATCCGTAAAATCTATTGAAAGATAATCGACACCGGCATCGTGATAAACTTTCATATTACACCACCTCAAAATCAATCATAACTGTTAAAACTTCAAACGATTGATGCTTCTTTGTGATAGCAACGGCTGCAATCATATTGTCAGTTCTACCCTTAAGCTTTTTATAAAAAATATATTTATCCAAAGACTGTTTAATGACACCATCGGGATCCAAAAGAACCATCTCAACTTCAAAGGTTGATTTTTTAAACTCGTCTCTACTTCAAGCCCCACGCTGCTTTTGGGAAACAGATCATTTAAGAAAGGATTGTAGAGTTTTTAAGTAGAGTTACCGCAAGCATATATTGATGGACAGGATTAGCCGTTGTTGCCAATGGCCTCGACCGGACAAGCGGCCAAGGCATTTTCAGCATCTTTAAATTCTTCAGGGGTTTGTGGTTGAATTTTAACAAAAGCATGACCTTCATTATCATTCATGGCAAAGATCTTCGGCGCTTCTACGCAACAAGCATCGCAAGCAATGCAAGAATCATCGACGTAATATTTTCCAGGTACACTTTCTTTAAAACGTGAGTTCTTGTCCGCCATACAAATTTGCTCCTTAGCGGAGCCTAAACTACAATAAACTCTGGTTTGTGACAATCTTTGCTTTATTGTTCATCGTTTTGATCAACTCTTCTCTAACTTTTCTTGATAAAAGTTGATTCTGAGAGACCACTTCCGCCTTTAATTGTTCAGGAGTTTTAGCGGGAGCAACTTTTTTCCCAACAATTCTGACCATAAAGATTGTTCCAGCATTGCCAAAATCAACGACTGATCCTGGGCTTGCCTTGAAAATTTTCTCCGCCTCTTGAGGAGCAAGTGCTGTTGCCTCCAGGCTTTGATCGAATTGGTTCACATCAGTATTTTTAAAGACTTGGCCATCAACTTTCTTTGCCAGAGCCTCAACCGAGGCAAAATCATTGTTTTTCAGGGAAGTTTCAATCTGCTGAGCTGTCGATTTAAGAAGTTTATCCAGGTCCTGGGCCTTTGTTTTTTGGAGTTCGATCCTGGCGAGTTCTGATTTTACTGAATCAAGAGATTTTGTTTCGACCGACTTTTTATCTTCCACGTAAATAATATGATAACCAAACTGACTTTTTACCGGCTGGGAAATGTCTCCCTTTTTCATCCCGAAAGCGACTTGCTCAAATTCAGGCACCATGCGGCCTGATGAGAACCAACCAAGGTCTCCGCCATTGTCCTTGCCCGTTGGATCCTGAGTCTCAGTTTTAGCGATTTGCGAAAAGTTCTTTGTCGTCACCTTCGCTCTGATTGCTTTTACTTTTTCCAAGGCCTTGGCATCAGCTCCCTCGATAAGAATATGACGGGCCTTAATTTCTTCTGGCTTGTTGTATTTGGCAAAGTTCTCTTTATAAGCATCTTCCAGAACTTTCTTATTTTCAGCCTTTGAGATGTAGTTTTTAACTTCTTGCTCAGAAATGGAAACAAGCGGCGAAAGCGCCTGGCGTCCAATCTTAACACCCTGAACAGTTACCTGATTATTTTTGAAGGTAGAGATGTCCTGAACATAATTATCGGAAATCAAGGTGGTGTTGAACAGTTCATCGACTTTCTTTTGCTTCAAGTCATTGGCCACAAGCTCTTCAAACTGAGTTGGTGTATAGCCATTGCTTTGCAGCATATTTCTATAAAGGTTCACATCGAACTGATTATTTGTCTTAAAGTACTGCATCGATTTGATTTCGTTTTTAACTTCATCCAATGACACGACGATTCCCATTTGGTCAGCTGTATTGAGAATGAGCTTTTGCTGAATCAGACTATTTAAAACGGACTGCTTAATTCCCATTTCCTCGAGCTGCTTCTGGGACATCCCCTTGCCGCCCATCATTTGATTAAAGAATTCCATCTGTCGATTGAGAGCGACAGAGTACTCTTTCTGACTAATGGGTCTGCCGTCGACTGTGGCGACTTCCTGGCTTGAACCCATCGAAAAGTTATCAAAATTGCTAAAAAGGAAGCTTGCAGCAATAATGAGGAAGATGAAGGTTAAAATAAAATAAGAGATCTTATTCGCAAAAGCGTTTTTCATGGAATTCCTTTGGAGAAATAAGTGCAAGTCATTTTATCGGGGAAGAGTGGGCGAGGTCAAAGAATTTATCTTGAAACTTCATTGGCATCAGGCACGAGTTTCTATTAATCTTAAGAGATAAGTAAAATAAGGGTCAGCAATTGAAACTAATTCAAGAGTCTTCGAAGACTAAAATCGTCAATAATCTCATCGTGGGTATTTTTGCGATCTATGGTATTTCGCAAAAGCAGTTCAACTTAAGTGAGCCTTCGCTGTTCCATCGGGTCGTGACTGAGGTCATTTCTCCCATGCAGGAGGGGTTAGCGAACTCAAAAAAGAATCTCTCCTCTTTGTTGGATAATTATCTTTCTATCGTGAATACCAGTAAGGAAAACAATATCCTGAAAAAACTGATTTCACGTCTGGAAAGTGATCTGACTTCCATGGAGGAAATGCGCAAGGAAAACCTCAGGCTCAAGCGACTCCTGACGTTTACGGATGAGCAGCCACACCAAAAAGTTATGGCGCAGGTTGTTGGGTGGGATTCGGCAAATGAATTTAAAGTGATCAGACTGAATAAGGGAACCCTTCACGGAATTAAAACGATGGCCCCGGTCGTAACGGATCACGGACTCGTTGGTTATGTGTACCGGGCCACCGAAAACTACTCTGACGTCCTTACGATTCTCGATCAGAACAACCGCGTAGACATTGTTGTAGAAAGAACTCGTACCCACGGGATAGTTGAGGGTGTCTTTAATTTTAAATGTGCTCTTAAATACATCACCCGAAATGAACCAGTAGAAGTAGGGGATAAACTTATCACCGCAGGAGTCGGGGGCATTTACCCTAAGGGACTTAAGGTCGGGATGATTACCGATATTACCAAAGAAAATTTCGGAATGACTCTCTCGATTGAGGTTGTTCCGAGTGTGGATTTTGACAAACTGGAAGAAGTCCTTGTTTTGATACCGACTGAAGGATCAGATAAGGTCAATGCATCAATTCCCGTAGAGACGGTCGCCAAGGAAACAAAAATATGAGAATGCGCTTTTCCCAGCTTTTGATCTCTTTTGCTATCACGGTTGCCCTTTTAACCGGTCTTGAAATTGTAACTTCAACCATCCTGCCCGCCATGGGTTGGCATGAATACAGACTGACTTTTAATGTGCTGATCATTATATTTCTGGCCATTCGTCTGGATTCCCCGACCGTTCCATGGATGATCATGGGGCTTCAAGTGGTTCACTCCATTTTCTCTGTAGAAGGTTGGGCCCTGGGAACTCTCTCCGGACTGATTGTCATGATGTCGGCCAATTACTTAAAGGAAGTTCTGCATTTAACGACGGCCTTCATGACGATGTTCACGGTTCAGCTGTTTCAAATGATCTGGTACATCACTGTAACCGTTATCATCTGTCTTAAAATTTCAAATTTTGATAAGTTTGGGATGATCACATGGAGCTTTATCCCTGGTAGCATTCTTCTTTCACTTATTTCACCGGTTCTCTTCTGGCTTTTAGAGCAGATCTGGCGGGTCCCTTCAGACAGTGGACCTAGGGGAGTTGAAATTTAATGTTCGGAGAAGAAGAACTCGTCAAGATTCATAAAGAACGGGCGACCATATTATCCTATATCATCACAGCTGCCTTCGGATTGGTATTGTCTCGCCTTTGGTACCTTCAGGTATATAAAGGGGAGACCCTTCATAACTATTCAATTCAAAACCGTCTTCGTAAGGAAGTTGTATGGGCGCCTCGTGGATTAATTTACTCCAGAGATGAGCAACTCTTGGTGGATAATATTCCCCGATTTGATGCCATCCTGACTCCGCAGTTTCTGCTTGATAATAATAAGACTCTGGACCAGCTTGCCAAAATTCTCACGACGGATGTTTCGGCGATTAAGCAGATTCTTAAAAAGAACTCTAATCAGGCAAAATACCGACCCATCATTATAAAGAAGAACATTACTTTTGAGGAACTGGCGCAAATTGAAACGCAGAACGCGGATCTTCCGGGTGTGAGTGTCGATACATTTATTTCCAGAGAATATATAGACAAGGATATTGGAGCGCATCTTCTGGGCTACATCTCAGAAATTTCTCAGATTCAGCTTCCAAAGCTTCGAGAGCGGGACAGACTGGATTATCGACTGGGCGACTTTATCGGACAGTTTGGTATTGAAGAGCAGTTAGATAAATATCTTCGTGGTGAAAATGGTCATGAGTTTGTGGAAGTCGATGCCCGGGGAAGAAGAAAACGCTACATCAACACGGATAATCTCTTCAAGGGAATTGAAGACGAGAAACCTTTATCCGGAATGAATGTTAAACTCACTATTGATCGCGATATGCAGGTTGCCGCCTACAACGCTCTTGAAGGGAAAGTTGGTGGAATCATCGCCATCGATATTGACTCAGGCCAGGTCTTAACAATGGTGTCACGTCCATCTTTTGATCCTTCTCAATTCTCTCGCGGGTTAACCGCGGAGTACTGGCGGAATTTAGTTGGAAACAAGGAACATCCTCTTCGCGATAGAAATATTCAGGAGCACTTTTCACCTGGTTCAACATTTAAGGCCATTACCGGTATTGCGGCCTTTGAAAAAGGTGAAATCGACGAAAATACAGAAGTTAATTGTGGTGGTTCGTTTCGTCTGGGAAGGAAAGTTTATCACTGTTGGAAAAAAGAAGGACATGGGCCCACGAATCTCATTAAGGCCATTCGTGAATCTTGTAACGTTTATTTCCAAAAAGCCGCTAATCGAATGGACATTGATGACCTGGCCTTCTATGCCAAGAATTTTGGACTCGGTTCCAGAACAGGTATTTCACTTCCACGGGAAGTCTCAGGATTAATACCTACCAAGGATTGGAAAAAGAAAAGATATGGGCAAGAGTGGCAGGCGGGTGAAACACTTTCCTGTGCCATTGGTCAGTCTTATGTTCTTGCTTCAACCATTCAAATGGCCGTTTCTTATGCGGCGATAGCCAATGGTGGAAAAATTTATCGGCCCTACGTCGTCAAAGATATTTATGATACCGGCGGCGAACTGATCAAAACATTTACTCCAGAATTATT
This sequence comes from Bacteriovoracales bacterium, assembly GCA_964203555.1. Lineage (GTDB taxonomy): Bacteria > Bdellovibrionota > Bacteriovoracia > Bacteriovoracales > Bacteriovoracaceae > Peredibacter. The sequence goes on along the minus strand of CAXNNO010000090.1, from coordinate 611 downwards.
GTCTGAAATTAAATTGAAGAATCCTAAAACGTTGAAATACGTGCGGGAAGGTCTTTTTCAGGTTGTGAATAATCCCAAGGGAACTGCTTTTGCTCGTCGCGGCCAGGGCATTTTAATGGCGGGGAAAACGGGAACATCTCAGGTTAAGAGTGCCAGCGCGGACAAGGTTTATCAGAAATGTGAAAATATGGATTACGAGTCCCGTCACCACGCACTCTTCGTCGGATTTGCTCCCTTTGACAATCCTAAAATTGCAGCTGCGGCGATTGTGGAGCATGGTTGCCATGGTTCAAGTGCTGCAACGCCTGTCGTTGAGGCGGTGATTTCTCAGTATATGAAAAAATATCAGCCGGAAATGTATCTGCAAAATCTAGAAAAAGATAAGGCCATTAGAGACAATTGGTATAAATCCCTTAAGGCCGCCGCCCAATCCACGGTGGCACCGAAGCCAGCGGAAAATAACCAGGAATAATCATGAGACGGAGTTCGTTTTGAATCAAACCATCGTTCAGTTTTTTAAAAGATATGACTTCAGCTTCATCGGAAGCATGTCTGCCATCTTTTTGGTGGGAGTGCTGAATCTTTACTCCGCCACCCATTCTCCATCTCAT
>CAXNNO010000089.1:0-7848 GCA_964203555.1 Bacteriovoracales bacterium | reverse complement strand
GAATTTCATTTGCAATGGGCTTGGATTGATTAAGGAATTTTTCAATATCTTTTCCTAAATCATCTTTTTGCTTCCCGTAGAGTGGTATATGTCTTGTTACTTGATAGGACAAAAGACCAGCAGCATTATCAACGATTAACTTCCTCACTCCACAACTATGAAGGGAGAACAACACTAAAACCAAGATTGAGAGTTTTATCGCTTTTTTCATGAGTTTAATTCTGCCATGATTTTTGAGAAAAAATAATGAGCATGGCTTCATTTAGTGATCGAATGACTGATGTCTGCGGTCGGATAATGAAAGGATTTGTCAAATGAACACATTTTTTGCAATCTATGATGATGGGTTTATTAGAAAAATATCGTTCTAGTTCTGATTACAGGGAAATCTTGCGTATCCTTCAGAAATCAACTTCTCTCAGGGATAATTTTTTGTGGCAATCTCACGTGGGTGGTAAAAATATTATCCCTATTCATCAGATTGAAATTGATTTTGTTTCCAGAGATCTAGTTGCAATTTTCGACTCAAAGCAGTTTAAGCTTGATGCTCATTTGCCGATTTATGTGAAATTAGATTATCGAAGCAGTGTTTTTAAAGTCACAGAATTTAGGGAAATATTTAACTCACTTCATTTTTCTTTTCCAAAAGAAATGAAAACAATGGAGTTAAGAGATACTACCAGATATCATTTTTCGGCGGATTTTGAAAAAACCATATCTCTGAGACCCACTCTCTCTGGCGGTAGGGAGGCAGGAGACGATTTAGAAGTGCGCATTATGGATATCTCAAGACAAGGAATGGGTCTTATGGTGTCGGAAAAAAATCGAATATTTCTCAAAAATAATAGAATACTTTGGATAACTAAACTTGGTGGAAGGGATCTGGATTACCCTCTTCTCGCAGAAGTCCTCTATATCAGTAATGGATTTGAAGAGAAAACCCTTCATCGAACACATCAAGTCATGAAGGTCGGGGTGAAATTTTCTGAAATCCTTTCTCAGGATTTTTTTGACCTATTTATAGGATGACATCTTTATGAAATGGACGTTGATCATTTTATTGTCGGCATTTAATGTGATGGCGCATGAGAAGGAAATTAAAACCAAAGCAGATTTTTTTGCCACGGGAACTTTCTCTTCACCGCGCGTTCATCCCTGGCCTTTCCCCCTTCTTTCGATCGGCCACAATATGCAATCCTTTCAAGATTATGGAGGAAGCCCTTACTGGCATGATGGACTCGATATCAGGTCAGTCTCTGATCAGATGATTTATGCATCGGCAGGGGGCAGGGTCGTCAATTTAGAAAATTATGTTGCTGGAAACTCACTTTACTGGGAAGTCGCGATATTGGATGATGAAGGTTTTGTGTGGAAATATCATCATGTTGATCGTAAATCAATTCCGGAAGAAGTGATCAATGCATTCAGAAACGGTCAAAGAATTGAGGCCGGAGCAGTCATTGGCAAGGTTGTAAGATGGCCTGTGTTTACTTTTGGTGAACTCTACCATCATCTTCACCTGCTTATCGTTGGAAAAGATGGCAAGTACATCAACCCACTTCTTCTTTTAAGTCCACTCGATGATAGAAGTCCCCCAGTGATTCGAAAAATTGGTATTGCCATCAACCATCGCCCGATCGAGGGTCAAGTCGTGAGAGGTCCGCATGCCCTTTTTCTCGATGCAAGTGATCTGATCCTCCATGAAAAATTTATTCTCCCTCCCCATAAAATCACTTATCGCATTGATGGCGCCCAGGAAAAGATAATGTGGGAATTTGTTCATCTTCCGTCAGAAAAAAATGATACCGATTTTATTAATGATTTTTACATGGAAGGAACTTGCGGCAACTATCGCTGCCGAAAGTTTTATTTTAATTTAAATTTTTCACAAAATGATCCACGAAAGGAAATGCATTTATCTCCTGGTTACCACTCCGTGGATGTCACTGTAGAGGATCTTTCCGGCAATAAGTCTAATGGGTCCTTTGAATGGAAGGTGCTTTAGTGTGAGCGTTCTTTAATCCTAAAAAAGCGATGTAGACGTAGCAGATGACAGGTAAGAGAAATGCTATTCTAAATCCCGCTCTATCCACCAATTCACCGGTAATGACTGGAATGAATGCCCCACCAATAATGGCAGTTGCAAGAAGTCCAGATCCGATGTGCTCCTCTCCGGGGGCCAGATCCTTAATCCCAAAAGTGAAGATGGTTGGAAACATGATAGAGTTGCACAGACCTACAAGAATCATGCTGTAAACGGAAAGGATGCCTGTTGAATTAACTGAGATGAGTATCAGTGCCAAGGCCAAAATGGCATGAACGGCCAGCACACGACCAGGAGAAAATTCTTTTAATGTGAAAATTCCTAAAAATCTTCCTGCCATGGCCCCTCCCCAGTAGATGGCGACCAAAGTCGCTGCTTCAGTTTCGGGCATGGGAGTAAGTTCGATAACGTAATTAACGAGAAAGCTTCCAATGGCCACTTCCGCACCGACATAAGAGAAAATTCCGATCATGCCGAAAATCAGGCATGGTTCTTTCATGACTTTTTTCCAGGAAACTGTGGCAGCTCCTTCGGGCTTGATTTCTGGCAGTTTTAATCGATTAAGTAAAATGGCAATAATCACAAGAACTGCGGCAATAAGGAGATAGGGATAACGTACAGCTCCTGCATCAGTTGTTTTATCTAAACTATTTAAAATTAAATAGGAGCCAAAAAAAGGAGCGAGAAATGTTCCAAATGAATTGAATGCCTGAACCATGGTCAAGCGAGAGGAAGCAGTTTCTTTTGTACCGATCACGGAAACGTAAGGGTTTGCTGCAACTTGTAGCATGACAATACCCGAGGCAAGGATAAATAAGGCAAATAAGAAGAGACCATAAATATGAAGTGAAACAGCCGGGAAAAATAATAAACACCCCAGGGCAGTAATCCCGAAACCGATAATCATTCCCTTATTATAGCCCAGGCGTTCAATAATTTTGCTTGATGGAATAGACGCCAGACCATAGGCACCAAAAAAACAAAATTGAATTAACGCCGCTTGCCCATAATCAAGATGAAAAACGGCTTTCAGGTAGGGTACCAGAATGTCATTTAAACAAGTAATAAATCCCATCATGAAAAACAAAATGGAAAGTGAGGTGATTGCCTTCTTGTACATTGAATTCCTTTCGTCGAAAGATCTTAGTTGAACATGTTTGGTTTGAATTGTGAAGCTCGCCTGTGGGAGTCATCTTTTAAGAAATATTATTGCTATAAAAAAATAACTCCTGCAATTCAAAAAGTTATCTAAAAATTATGAATTATATAAAGATTCGTCCAGATGTCCTTCTGATTTGGCCACAATGCAACTAACCACCGCATCCCCTGTGACATTGACCGCCGTTCGGGCCATATCAAGTAGTCGATCGACACCAATGATAAGACCGATGCCCTCAACCGGCAGACCGACCTGATTAAAAACCATCGCAAGCATAACGAGACCGACTCCCGGAACTCCAGCGGTTCCAACCGACGCAAGTGTTGCCGTCAAAATGGTCATCATATAACCCTGAAGACCAAGTTCAATTCCATAAACCTGGGCAACAAAAACTGTTGCTACCCCTTGCATGATTGCGGTCCCATCCATATTCACTGTGGCACCTAAAGGTATAGTAAATGAAGCAACTGAATTGTGAACTCCAAGTTTTTTTTCTGTAACTTCTAAATTAACAGGCAGGGTTGCATTCGAACTTGCCGTTGAGAAAGCAAAAATCATGACTTCTGAAAACTTTTTGAAAAAGATAATGGGGCTTAGTCTCCCAATAATTTTTAAGAGTGATCCATAAACAAGGATGACGTGAAGAAAAAGACAAAGGAGCACGATGAAAAAATACTTGGCCATTGGCAAAATCGCCCCAAAACCCTGAGAGGCAAAAACTTTCACGAGGAGACAAAAAACACCATAGGGGGCAAGCTCCATTAATAATAAAACCATTCTCATGACAATTTCGTTGATGTCGTTGAAAATTCCCAAAATTCTTTTTCCGGATTCGCCGGCAAGAGTAATCCCGATGCCGAAAAGAAGGGCAAATACAATGATCTGAAGCATTTCTGCTTTGACCATCGCTTCAAATGGATTGGATGGAAAAACATTGACGATAACATCAACAAGGGATGGGGCCTTATCGGCACTAAAGCTTGAAGCATTTGCGATGACAAAGCCTTTACCGGGGTCAAGTAACTCGGCCACTATTAATGCGAGTGCTATCGCTAATGCTGTCGTGATGACATAGAAGCCAAACGTTTTGCCTCCGAGTCGCCCAAGTTTTTTAATATCATCTAAAGATCCTGCTCCAGCGACAAGAGAAACAAATACCATTGGAACGACCAGCAACTTAAGAGAAGAAAGAAAAATCCTGCCAACAACTTCAATGATTCCACCCAGCAGATATTCCTGGATAAAACCGTTCGTTATACTAAAATAATTAATCAGGCTTCCCAATAAAACCCCAAGGGACATGCCAATAAGGATTTTTTTCGTAAGGTTGGAACCAGAATTCACGCTCATAAACCACCTGATCTTTAATTTTAACTCTCTTATTCAATCTTGTATAAATCAATGGGTCAAGAATTTAGCCATGAGATAAATTAACTAATTATTGATAGTCTCACCCTTGAATTCAAAGTGGGGGTGGGTATATTATAACGAGTGGGGTGTACAAATGATGGATGATAAAGTGTTTCTTTTTCCGCTCACAAACTCAGTGCTCTTTAAAAAAGTGACTCTGCCTTACCATATTTATGAGCTACGATATCGTCAGATGATTAAAGAGGCCTTGGATAAGAAGATTCCCGTTGCGATAGTTCCCTATAATGCTTCAAATTTTTACCGTGGGGAAATTTGTGTCGCTGGATTGCCTCATATTCTCTCTCATTATCCTGACGGAAGAATGGACATTTATATTACGGGTTCCATTAAATGCCGTTTAACGGATTTTGAATCCGAAAATCCCTATAAGATTTATAAATATAAAATTATTGAAGAGGATCTTTCGATAGATGAATCTTTTCTCATAGAGTTGGAAAGTTTTAAAACATTGCTTGAACGATGGGCGATTAATTTTCTTCAAGATCCGACCCAAAAAGAAGCCTTTTCAGGCACTCTTGATGATCCAGAGCTTCTTGTTAGTTATTGTACTGTGTTTTTAGTAGATGATTTTAGAATTAAAAAAGAGGTCATGGAGGCGAATTCTCTTAAGGATAAAATTCGAATCTTGATGCACGTAATTGGCCCAAAAGAAATTTCCCTTGGGCCTTTTATGCCAACACTTAAGTTTTGAGGAAATTACTTCTTCTTGCTTAGTTTTCCGGCCGCAATTTTATCTTGAATTTTTGCTTTTTTCTTAGCTTGACCCTTGCGGCGAAGCATTTTTACGGCCTTACTTTTACGTCCAAAACCCATAACTCATCCTTTTAAAAGTTCACGATTCATTCATTATTGTAAAACGAATTTTTATTGTAAAGCTTTTGAAGCTGAATAACAATCAAAAGACTATTTATTGGCCTTTATAAGGAGTTCATATGAAGACATTGGTTTGGTTTATCTGCATGGCGTTTTCTCTTTCCATTTTAGCCGAAACTCGCTCAATAACCCTCGTTAATTACGAGACTGATGGTGTGAAACAGTGGCTACCTGGAACCATTATCGCTAAGAAAGGCGATGATGTTGAAATTACTCTCATTAACAATGTTCCTTCTGGTATTCACGGATTTGTTATTCCTGAATTCGATGTAAGAAAAGAAGTCAAGAAGGGAGTGAAGGAAGTCGTTAAATTCAAGGCAACGAAAGATGGACTTTTCAATATGAAATGCCACTTACATCCGGCCCACGTTGGTGGTCAACTTCTGATTCTCCCATAATTTAAAATTAAAATGGCCCGGACCTTCTGGAATGATATTTTTTCTGAAGGTCCGTCATGAGCCACCAAAAAAAAGTACCAATCCAGACAATCGTAGCAATTGGGTGAAGAAGGACTGCCGTCCATGATTCCTGAAAAACAATCTTTGTAAAGAAACGATATAATAACAGAAGTATGACACTTCCAAGTGACCAGAAAGGGTGAGAGAAAAGACACAATATTGGAAATGACCATATAAATAAAACGATGAGATAACGAACTAATCCCTGTCTCTCACCATTTTGCCACAACTCTTCCCAGAATTTCTTGAGATGATAAATCTGCGCTTTAAGATCTTCAGAATAGTATCGAAGCAGGTGCTTTTCACCAAAGGCCATACTATAGGATTTGTTTTCCAGCGCCCATCCCTTGGCCAGAGCATCTTTCCAGGACGGTATATTCACTCTGTGCCAATCAAATTGCGTGAAGGTAGATATAGGCATTCCCATCCACCCTTGAGAGATACTTTCTAGTGGATTGGAAAAATTTTTTCTATAATTAAAAAGATTGAATCCAAAAAAAGAAACATAGGCGAGAGTGGGATTAACACAAGCAACGGCCTCTCCCATGCTGCTATTTCGTGCCGTTTGAGGAACGACAAAAAATGGACATTGTTTCTCTGAAACAAGTTTAGCAAGTGAGCTGAAGGCATTCTGAGTTGGAACTAATTCAGGATCTCCAATAATCACGATTTCAGAATCGATTTTGTGGATTATTTGCTCAATCATCCACGGCACACTTTCTCTGCCAGCGGGTCTAACCAGGAAGCTGTGAATCTCAACATAAGGAAGCTTTTCACGAAGCTCTTCCAAGGCATGAAGCGAAGGATGATGGCCATCAACCAAAATATGGATATTGAGATCCATTTTCGTTGGGCCAGTAGTCGTTAAATTTTTGATCCATGGTTCGAGAAAGAATTCTGAACGACTTGTCATCGGTATGATCAGTGCTACTTTACCGGAAAATTTGTCGTTGGAATTTAATTGAATCCCACCCAGAGCATTTTTGACTAAAGTAAAAATCATGAAGGCCGTAAGTCCGAGGGCAAGTAAACCGAGCATAACAAAAGCCTTTTTGAAAACTTTTCAATAAGAATATATGATGAGTAGTGGTCAGTATATGCAAAAAAACCTTACCAACTGACGTAGTTTATTGGATGCAATGGGGACATACGGGCATCAGGTAAGTCAGTTCTTAGTCCTCTAGGAGGGTTCCTCTAAGATTTAGGGAAAGGGAGTAAAGAATACCCAGAGAAACCACGCCAAAAAAAAGATGTGCAGGCTGAGCGCTCGCAGGGAAATTAAAATAATTCAAGCTAATCCCTGTCACGACATTGCTCAGGACTGCAAAAAAACCTAAAAGGGTTAAAAAGAATGCTCCGCGATTATAGCGTTGCCTATGAAAGTGGCCAAGAAGATAGAGGAATAGGGCAACGATGATGATGGAAAATGAGCGATGAATGTAAAATGAAGCGCCAAGAAAATTGATGATCGTATCGTTCGTTGCCTGAAGCGTGTCCCGAATGAAGTGATCCACCTGTTGCCTCACTTGAGTACCCAGTAAAACTTGAAAAAATGTCAGTCCTACTAAAATTTTAGTGATCTTCAATCCTTTCGTGTCAATCTTTTGAGCTATCGAGGTGTCATGAAGGTCTCTGCAGTATTTTCTGAGGTAATGAAGTCCGAAAAGCATGATAATCGCCAGAAACATATGAATCGTAATAATAAAAGGCTTAAGATGCGTTGATACAACTAATGCTCCGACACCGCCCTGGACGACGATGAGAAGTAGAAGTCCTCCACAAAACCAAGGGATGTTTTTTTCAAGATTCTTTAATTTAAAAGAAAGACCAAATAGCCAAATAATCAAAACCCCAAGAAGAGCTCCCAGGAGTCGATTAATATA